>JACRLM010000006.1 GCA_016235255.1 Nitrospinota bacterium
AGCGGGAAAACGAGGCTAAAGCGGGCTCCATGGGGGGCACAAAACAGTCGTTGTCTGAGCGCAAAGAGGCCGTCAATCCGCAATTACGGGGTAAATGATGGATCAAAACCACGATGCTGGAATTATGCAAAGGTCTCCTTATCAAGGCGGGGAAAAAAGGAATATCCCTTTACCCCACCACGATGTTCACAAGCTTCCCCGGCACCACGATCACCTTCTTCACCTGCTTGCCTTCCAGCGCGGCGGCCACCTTCTCGTCCGCCAATGCCGCTTTCTCCAACTCGGCCCCGGAAGCGCCCGCCGGGACGGTTACTTTCCCCCGGAGCTTTCCGTTCACCTGCACCACCACCAGCAATTCGTCGCTGACCATGCACTCCGCATCAGCTTTGGGCCATGGGGTGGAGACAAGGGGCGTTTTCGATCCCGTCATCTCCCAAAGTTCGCATGCGGTATGCGGGATTATCGGCTGGAGAAGTTTTAGAAGCGTCTCCACCGCCTCGCGGAAAACGTTCCGGCCCATGTCGTCCACCGGCTTGAACGCGGTGAGGGCGTTGACAAACTCCATTATGGCGGCGATGGCGGTGTTGAACTGGAACCGCTCGAAATCCGCGCTGACACGGGCGATAGTTTTATGAGTCACCCGCCGCATGTCCCCCTGTTCTTTTGATAGTCCGTTGAGCCCGGCGGGCAACGCTCCCCCCGCGCGCATCGAATCGGCATTGGATGTCACCAGCCGGAACACGCGGTTGATGAAACGGGAGGCTCCGTCTATACCCGCGTCCTCCCACTCCAGATCACGCTCCGGCGGGGCGGCGAACAATATGAACAGCCGCGTGGCGTCCGCGCCGTATTTATCAGCCATCTCGTCCAGCGGCACCACGTTCCCCTTGGACTTGCTCATTTTCGCCCCGTTCTTTATCACCATTCCCTGCGTAAGGAGCCGTGCGAAAGGCTCCGGGCCGGAGACTGCGCCGATGTCCTTCAGGAACCGTGTGAAGAAGCGTGCGTACAGCAGGTGAAGCACGGCGTGTTCTATGCCGCCCACATACTGGTCCACCGGCATCCAGTAGTCCACGTCCTTCTTGTCCACCATGGCGCTGTCGCACCGGGCGGAGGCGTATCTGTTGAAGTACCATGACGAGCACGCAAAGGTGTCCATGGTGTCGGTCTCGCGCCGTGCGTCGCCGCCGCATTTGGGGCATGTGGTGTTTATGAACTCGTCCGATGTGGCCAGTGGCGATATGCCGCTTTCCGGGAATTCGATGTCCGTGGGCAGGATCACCGGCAGATGCTCGTCCGGCACGCGAACAACGCCGCATTTATCGCAATAAACTATCGGTATCGGGGCGCCCCAATAACGCTGGCGGCTCACCCCCCAGTCCCGCAGGCGGTAGTTCACCGCCCCGGACCCGCTCTTGCTCTCCTCCAGGTATTCGATCACCTTGATGATGCCGTCGGGCCTGTTGGCAAGTCCGTCGAACTGGCCGGAGTTGACCATGATCCCGTCCCCTGCGAAAGCCTCGCTCATCGCCTCCGCGTCCAGTTCGCTTGAGTCAAAGCCGGTCTGGCCTTTCGGGTGGATGACGATCTTCACCGGCAGGTCGTACTTTATTGCGAAGTCCAGGTCCCTCTGGTCGTGCGCGGGGACGCTCATGATGGCGCCGTGGCCATACTCTATAAGGACGAAGTTTGCGATCCAAATGGGAAGCATCTCCCCGTTCATGGGGTTTATGGCGTACCGCCCCGTGAACACCCCCTTTTTCTCCGCCCCCTCGGCGGACCGCTCGATACGATCCTGGTTGATTATCTCGGCGATGAAGCTTTCAACGTCGTTTTCCAGCTCAGAACCTTTCGCAAGCGCGCGGCTTATCGGATGCTCCGGCGCCAGCGCTATGAACGACGCCCCGAAAAGGGTGTCCGGCCGGGTGGTGAACACCCGTATCGTCCCGCCCCCTTCGATGGGGAAATCAACCTCCGCCCCGATGGACTTGCCGATCCAGTTGTTCTGCATCGTAAGCACCCGCTCCGGCCACCCCTCTTTGAGCGATTCAAGCCCGGCGAGCAGCTCCTCGGCGTAATGAGTGATCTTCAAAAACCACCCCTCGCGCTCCTGCTGGGTCACCTGCGAATCACACCGCCAGCACTGTCCGTTTATCACCTGCTCGTTGGCCAGCACCGTGTGGCAGCTGTGGCACCAGTTGACCAGCGATTTCTTGCGGTACGCCAGCCCCTCGTCGAACATCCGGGCGAAAATCCACTGGGTCCACCTGTAATATCCGGGATGGCATGTGGCCACCTCCCTGTCCCAGTCGTAGGAGATGCCCATGATGGTGAATTGCCGGCGCATCTCGGCGATGTTGCTGATGGTCCACTTGTGCGGATGGCTTTTGTGCAGTATGGCGGCGTTTTCGGCGGGAAGGCCGAAAGCGTCCCACCCGATGGGATGCAGGACGTTGTAGCCCTCCATGCGCTTCTTCCTGGCCAGCGCGTCGCCGATGGTGTAGTTGCGAAGGTGCCCCACGTGCAGCTTGCCGGAAGGGTATGGGAACATCTCAAGCAGGTAGTATTTTGGCCTGGCCGGGTCGCGCTCGGCCTTGAAAGTCTTTTCGGATTCCCAAATATCCTGCCATTTTTTTTCGATGGCGCGAAAATCGTAAAAGTCGGACATCAGACGTTTCCTGTAGATGATACAAAAGGACAAGGATACTTCTTTAGTGGAGGATAATTCAACTGCGGAGCTGACGTTTCTGTTTCTTTTAGTTCTAAGAGTCCGGGGTGAAGAACACCACGGACAACGTCTAAAGAAGGCCCCGGACAACGCCCAATAATATCTTCAGTTCGCCGGGTGTTCTACACGCTGTCGTCTTATCCCCAACTGTAAATGGTGTTACTTTGATGCTCTGCGGGGTGTTCTTCACCCCGGACTCTTTGTTTATACAAGCATTACTCACTCGACTTTGGGACATCGGGGTGAAGATACTCACTCACATGTCAAGCCTAATTGTTTGCCGCACGGAATGCTTTGGCAGAATCAAACTCCTCAC
>JACRLM010000007.1 GCA_016235255.1 Nitrospinota bacterium
AGGTTGAGGAAAGTGAGCGGTTATAAACACCTGCCAGAACTGCGTGAGATCATGAAACGGGCTCTGGCGGGGAAGATAATGGTGAAAGCGGCGTGACGGTCATGCCGGGAGTTTCAACTAAAAAAGGGATTGACTCCTGATCCGTCCCATTAAGGACGTTCGTTATTTCTGGCCTAAGAATGACGAGGCAAAAAAATGCAAAACTCCATCCTTGTCATCGGCGGCGGGATCGCGGGCATGACCGTGGCCGTGGAGGCGGCGGAGTGCGGCCGGAAGGTCTATCTTGTCGAGCGTGAAGCCTTCCTGGGCGGCAGGGTGGTCCGGATGAACAAGTATTTCCCGAAGCTGTGCCCGCCTCTTTGCGGATCGGAAATCAATTTCCGCAGGATACGGTCAAACCCCAACATCACCGTGCTTACCATGTCGGAATTGGAAAGCGTTTCCGGCGACGCCGGGGCTTACGAGGCAACGATCCGCACAAATCCGCGATACGTGAACAACAAATGCACAGCCTGTGACGACTGTGTGAAAGTATGCCCCGTCTCCCGGCCGGACGTTTTCAACGCCGGGATGAGCCAGACGAAAGCAATATACCTTCCCCACCAGATGGCCATGCCGATGAAATATGTCATAGACATGAGCGTGTGCAAAGGCGAGCAGTGCGGGGAGTGTGTGAAGGCTTGCAAGTACGGCGCGGTGGACTTGAAAATGGCGCCTGAGACGGTGAAGCTTGCCGTCTCCTCCATTGTGTACGCCACCGGCTGGAAACCGTATGACGCCTCAAAAATCGCAAACCTGGGTTACGGCGCGGTGAGAAACGTGATAACGAACGTCCAGATGGAGCGGATCGCCGCGCCAAACGGCCCCACAGGCGGCAAGATATTGCGGCGTGACAACGGCGAACCGGCGAAAACCGTGGCCTTTGTCCAATGCGCCGGATCGCGGGACGAAAACCATCTGCCATACTGTTCGTCGGTCTGCTGTCTTGCCTCGTTAAAGCAGGCCACATATGTTCGCGAACAATATCCGGACAGCGAGGTCTATATTTTCTATATAGACCTGCGCGCCCCGGGCAAGTATGAGGATTTTTATAAAAAGGTCGCCGCAGACCCCAAGATAAAAGTGATCAAGGGCAAAGTGGCCAAGGTAGAAGAGTCGCCGGACGGAAAGGCCGTCGTCACCGCCGAGGACATCCTGGGCGGGGGCAAGATGAGGGTTTCGTGCGACCTGGTGGTCCTCGCCACCGGGATGCAGCCGGAGAGCGGGGCCAACAACGTGGCGGCCGTGGACGAGAGCGGCTTTATGCCGGATGAACTTCAGTTAAAGCGCAACATCTTTTCGGCTGGGGTGGCCAAGCGGCCGATGGACGTGACAAGCTCCATACAGGACGCCACAGGAGTGGCCCTCAAGGCTTTCCAGGCGGGAGTGGCGAGGTAATCATGGCGGACGAAACCAGGCTCGTGAAAAAAACCGGTGTCTATATCTGCTCCGGCTGCGGGATCGGCGAGGCGCTGGACGTGGCCGCCCTTGAGAAAACAGCCACCGGCGAGATGAAGGCGCCGGTCTGCAAAGTACATCCGTTCCTGTGCGACGGCGCCGGGGCTCAACTTATAAAAAATGATATCGCCAACGGCGGGGTGAACGCGGTTGTCATCGCCGCGTGCTCCCCGCGCGTCAACTACGATGTGTTCGACTTCGGCCCGGACGTTTTGCTCGACCGTGTTGATATACGCGAAAAGGTGGCCTGGAGCCACGAGCCGGGCAATGGGGACACGCTTGCTCTGGCGCAGGACTATCTGCGGATGGGCCTTGCGAAGATGAAGGAGATGGACTTTGCGGCGCCGCATCCGGACCCGGTGGAACGGTCTGTTTTGGTCATCGGCGGGGGAATCAGCGGGCTTACTGCGGCCAAAAACGCGGCGGCGGCGGGATTTAAGGTGCACCTGGTGGAAAAGACCGGGAAGCTTGGCGGGTGGGCGAACGTCTTCCGCAAGACGCTCCCGAAGCAGCATCCATACACCGGCCTGGAGGAGAACGACATAGAGCTTCGCGTGAAAGACGTGGAGCGAGACCCTTCCATCACCATCCATCTGAACACCACCATCGAGTCCATTTCCGGCGCGCCGGGGATGTTCGACGTGGCTATGACCAACGGCGCCAAGTCCACCGCCCGGGCCGGCGCGGTGATCCTTGCTGCCGGGTGGAAGCCGTATGACGTTTCAAAGCTTACGCATCTTGGCGCTGGATTGCCGGACGTGATAAGCAGCGTGCAGTTCGAGGAGATGGCAAGCAGGGGGGTGGTTTTCCGCCCATCGGACAAGAAAACGCCGAAAAACGTGGTGTTCATCCAGTGCGCCGGGTCGCGGGACGATAGTCATCTGCCGTACTGCTCTTCGGTCTGCTGCGCGGTGTCGCTAAAACACGCGGCGTACCTGCGCGATCTGGACAAACATTCCTCCGCCACGATCATATATAAGGACATACGCACCACGGGAACCAGCGAACTTTTCTACAAGCAGATACAGCAGGACCCCGGAGTGTTCCTGACAAAAGGGGACGTGACGAAAGTGGAGCGCGAGGGGGAGCATCTGTATGTCACCGCTGAAAACACGTTGCTCGGCGGGGCCGTGCGGGTGAAGGCGGACCTTGTGGTGCTGGCGGTGGGGATGGTCCCGGCCACTTTCGATCCCACTGTTACGGTGGACAAGCCCGCCGGCGAGATGACCGACCGCGACCGGTTCAAGATCGGCAAGGCGCCAATCCTGAACCTGACATACCGCAAAGGCTCCGAACTGCCGGACTTGAAGTACGGATTCCCGGACAGCCATTTCATATGTTTCCCATACGAGACCCAACGCACCGGCATATACGCCGCCGGGGCCGTCCGCCATCCGCAGGACATGGCAAGCGCGATAGCCGACGCGGCGGGAGCGGCGCTAAAGGCTGTGCAATGCGTCACGCTGGCCGGGCAGGGAAGGGCGGTTCATCCGCGCGCCGGGGACACGAGTTACCCTGATTTCTTTCTGCAACGCTGCACCCAGTGCAAGCGATGCACGGAGGAGTGCCCCTTCGGTACCCTTGACGAGGACGAGAAAGGGACGCCAAAGCCAAATCCCACGCGCTGCCGCCGGTGCGGGGTGTGCATGGGGGCATGCCCGGAGCGCATCATAAGCTTCAAGAATTACAGTGTGCCAATGGTCGCCTCGATGATAAAGGCGATGGAGATACCCGATGAGTTCTCCGGCAAGCTGCGCGCGCTTGCCTTCATATGCGAGAACGACGCCATGCCGGCTGTGGACATGGCCGGGATCATGAGGATGAAGTACGATCCGGAGCTAAGGGTGATCCCGCTTCGCTGTTTGGGCTCCACAAACCTTGTGTGGATAGCCGACGCGCTGGCGTCCGGGGTGGACGGGATCCTCATGATCGGCTGCAAGCACGGGGACGATTACCAGTGCCATTTCGTGAAAGGTTCGGAGCTTGCCGCCACGCGGATGAGCAAGGTGGCCGAGACTCTAAACCGCATGATGCTCGAGCCGGAGCGGATCCGGGTGGAATCGCTTGCGATCAACGAATACCACCGCGTGCCGGAGATAATCAACAGCTTCATGGAGACGCTGCGCAAGTTCGAACCCAACCCCAACAAGGGATTTTGAGGACCAAGGTGACCACGCATGGCTGACATCAAGGCGCCAGTGATTGAGCCGGACGCCGGGTTCGTCCAGAGGATAATGGACAACGGAGGCTCCACGCTGAAAAAATGTTTTCAATGCGGCAATTGTTCCGTGGTGTGCGAGATATCGCCGGACGGAGAGCCGTTCCCGCGCAAAGAAATGATCTGGGCGCAATGGGGATTGAAGGAGAGGCTGCTGGCCGACGGGGACGTGTGGCTCTGCCACCAGTGCAACGACTGCTCGGTCCATTGCCCGCGTGGCGCCAAGCCGGGCGACGTGCTGGCGGCGGTGCGCAACATCATGTTCAGCCATTACTCCGGATTCGGCTTCATGGGGCGGCTGCTGGCAAGCCCCGCGAGTCTGCCGCTGCTTTTCATCTTCCCGATGGTGTGGATATACGGATTCATTTACATAGGGGCCAAGCCCGGCTTTATGGGCATGGAGCCGATGCTGTACATAAACATGATGCCCGAGGTGGCGGTGGACCTGGCCTTTTTGCCGGCCGTGGGCCTTGCGGCGGTGGCGGCTTATCTGGGAATAACGCGGTTCTGGAAAGAGCTGAACGCGGCCAACCCGGCAAAAGGCTCGCTTGTGGCGGCGGTGATTGCGGCGGCTATCGGCGTTGGGCGGCATGATAAGATGTCCAAATGCATCGCCAACGCGCCAAGGTTCACGGCGCACCTTATGACGATGTACGGATTCATATTGCTGATAATCACCACCGGGTCTGTGGCGGCGCTATATTGGGCGTACAAGCTGGGAATCACCGGCTTTGAGTACCACGAGATAGCGCTTTCCCACCCCGCCCGGTTGACCGTAAAACTTATCGGCAACATCGGCGCAATATTGGCGGCGGCGGGGGTGTGGCTGATAATCTCCCGGCGATACGGGGCAGGAAAAGAGAAGGTGGGGGTGACGGGCTATTACGACTCCCACTTTATCTTCATCCTTTTCGCCACAATCATCACAGGGGTGATGGCGGAGCTGTTCCGCGTGGTCAACGTCGCGGCGCTGGGATTCGGCGTTTACTACATACACCTTGTGTTCGTGTTCGCATTGCTTGTGTACGCCCCGTTCTCCAAGTTCGCCCACATGTTCTACAGGTTCACGGCGCTCGTCCACGCGAAAATGATCCAGCGGGAGCGCGCGGGGGCGGCGTGATAAAACTTTCGAAATGGAGATATAAACATGGCCAGTCTTGTTAATCCGCACGGCGGCGACGGCCTGAAGCCGCTCTTGCTGCAGGGGGAAAAAAGGAACGAGGAGCTTAAAAAGGCGGAAAAGCTCGCAAAAGTCGTCATGACCTCGCGGGAGACTTCCGACCTGATAATGCTCGGAATCGGCGCGTTCACCCCGCTGTTTGGGTTCATGACCCACGCCGACTGGCAGGGGGTGTGCGACGGGTATCACACCGCTTCCGGCCTTTTCTGGCCCATACCGATAACCCTTTCCATTTCAGAGGAGCGCTCCGCCTCGCTCAAGGAAGGCCAGGAAGTGGCCCTGGTGGACGAGGAGACCGGCCAGATAATGGGGACGATGTTGATCACCGAGAAATATCTCATCAACAAGGCCCATGAGTGCATGACGGTGTTCAAGACCACCGACCCGGAGCATCCCGGGGTGCAGAAGGTGATGGCGCAGGGGGATGTGAACCTGGCGGGGCCCGTGAAGGTATTGTCGGAGAGCTATTATCCGGAAATGTTCCGCGACGTGTACATGACCCCCGCCCAGACCCGCAAAGCCTTCGAGGAACGGGGATGGAGCACAGTGGCGGCGCTGCAACTGCGAAATCCGATGCACCGCTCGCATGAGTACCTGGCGAAAGTGGCCATAGAGGTGTGCGACGGGCTTTTAATCCACCAGCTAGTCGGCAAACTCAAGCCCGGGGACATCCCGGCGGAAGTGCGGGTGCGCGCTGTGAACGCCCTTGTGGAAAACTATTTCGTCAAGAACACGGCGATCCAGGCCGGTTATCCGATGGAGATGCGCTACGCCGGCCCGCGCGAGGCGCTGTTGCACGCGGTTTTCCGGCAGAACTACGGCTGCTCCCACCTTATCGTTGGACGCGACCACGCGGGTGTGGGAAATTACTATGGCCCCTTCGACGCGCACAAGATTTTCGACGAGATACCGAAGAACGCGCTGGAGCTAAAGCCACTCAAGATAGACTGGACGTTCTGGTGCTTCAAATGCGACGGCATGGCCAGCATGCGCACCTGTCCTCACGGCAAGGACGACCGGTTGCTTCTCTCCGGCACGATGCTGCGCAAGACACTGTCCGAAGGAGGGGAGATACCGAAGGAATTCTCACGTCCCGAGGTGTTGAAAATTCTCCAGGAATATTACAAGGGGCTCGACGAGAAAGTGGAAGTGAAGCTTCACCGGGCCGCCACCGGGCAAGGGTGAGGCGATCAGGTCACAACAATCCCAGCCCTTCGATAATGCTGATCGCGACGATGACTATTGTCGCGATCAGCAGCGCGTAAATCGCCACCCGCAGGACCTTGTCCTGCCAGGGTTTTGGCGGCGGCTCCGGAGGAAGATTGATGGACGACGTTATCGCCCGGCTCAATTCAACGGCTTTGTCCAGATAGATCGCTCCCAGCTCCACAGACGGCATGAGTTTCATTGTGACGCCGTTGTCGTCTATCTTAAGTTCCGCGCGGGCCGGTTCAAGCATGGCCAGCATATCGTCAATCGCCTTGACGGCATTGTCCGACCCCAAGATAGCGGCGGCGGAACGGCTGTCTGTCGCCCATGCCCTTGCGAATTTTTTTTCAAGCGACTCTGAAAGGGGAATCGCCTCATGTCCATATGTGGCCGTCGCCGCTTTGATTATTGGAGAGAAAACAGGCTTCAGCGCGGCGCTGACATTTTGTAGCTGCACCCCGGCCAGGTTTGAAAGCCTCAGGCCGATGTTCAGCGGGCGTTGATGGAAGATCGTGATGGAGGTGTCATTCGGATCGTCCTCGTCCTCAACCGAGTTGACGATATAAAGCGCCCGGTGGCCCTTGTACGGCCACTCGCGTTTCATCGGTGAAAAAGTCCCTCCCCCCAGAAGTGGCGGGGCGCCAAGGAGGACAAGGTGTTCATTGAAAATCACCCTGCGCCTTCTGGCGGTGGCGATGAAGGCGGCGGCCACAAACAGCAATATCGCCGCGGCGATCTGGACAAACCACTCCTTCACAAACGGCAAAAACCATTCCCTGACGGTCTGGTCAAACCAGTCCATGCCACCCGTCCTCTTTTTCGTAAATGATACTTCAATTTCCCTTTGATATCATATGCCCATGAAAAAAATCATTCTCGCCACGCGCAATGAAGGAAAATTGCGGGAGTTCAACCATGCCTTCGAGGGGACGGGCATGGTTTTCGTCTCTCTTAAGGATATCCCGGGAGCGCCGGAGGTGGAGGAGCATGGCGATACCTACGCGCAGAACGCCCTTATAAAAGCCCGCGCCATCGCGGAGCGGACCGGCCTGCCAACCGTCGCCGACGATTCCGGGATTGAAATAGCCGCGATGCCCGGAGAGCTTGGCGTAAAATCCGCCAGATACGCCGGTGACAGGCCATATGCGCAGGTCAACGCGGAAATTCTGGAAAAACTGGCCGGAACGCAAAACCGCGCATGCCGCTATGTGTGCGCCATAGCGTTCGTTGACAGTGCCTCCGGGCGGGAGGAACTCGTTGAGGCCACCTGTGAAGGAGTGATTCACACAAAACAGGAGGGAGATCAGGGCTTCGGATTCGACCCGATATTTTTAGTCCCCGAATATGGCAAGACAATGGCCCAACTGCCGCTGGAGGCGAAAAATTCAATAAGCCACAGGGCGAAGGCAATTGAAAAGCTGAAGAAATTATTAGGCCAACCGATGGGCGCTTGAATTAAATAGCAGGTGATATGCGATGTGTGTTAGCATATCTGTAAAAATTCGGACATATTGTAATCAACTGGTGTCTTTTTCGTGGCCCTTGATAGACAAATGTCCAACCGCCGCACGGTGGCTTCGATTAGAATAAGCTAACACTTCTGTGAGGGATTATCATGTCATCCTGGACAAGGGGCATTAGGGGAGACTCGGGTTTCACACTGGTGGAACTTTTGATCACCGTGTCAATTATTGGGATTCTTTCCGTCATAGCCATCCCTCAATTTAACAGTTACAGACAAAGGGTCTATGACACCACGGCCAAGTCCGACATGACCCAGTTCCGCAACGCCGTGATAAACGCCGGGTCCGGAAGCAGTTGGAGCACGTGGCAGACCGGGCCTGCCCAACACTCTCGATTTTCGGACGTAAAGATAAGCAACGGCGTAAAAATGCTGACGGTCTCCTGGAATATCGGAGGAGCGTACGTTTTCTACGCCTACACCTGCCACCCAAACGGGAAAATGGGCTATTTTATGTACGTTCCATATGGCGGGACAGATCCTTTCGCCGGATGGGGCTGGGCTCCAAACAGGATAGAGGAAAGCACCGTCTACTACCTGGCGTTCTGCTAGAAAGGGCGCAAGGTCCGGCGCACTTTAACTTTATTGGCCTCCAGGGCGCAGATCATTCGCCCCTGATTTTTTCGATTTTGCGCTCCGCGCCTTCCAGGATGGAAGCTTTCTGGGCTAAGAAACCTTTTTCAAGTTCTTCCGCCGCCGCCTGGCCTTCCGGATGACCGCGCAGCTTGCCAAGCTTGCCGTCGAGCATTATGCGCTCCTCGGCTATTTTCGCCTCGGCCTTGCTCCGGATTTCAGCGATTTTTCCCTTTTGGGCGCCCGTCAGTTTTTTTGCCGCTCCCCCCTGGATTTTCTCCGCCTTTTCCATCGCCAGTTCCAACGCCGATTTCATCTTTCTTCTCCTCCTTTGGAAGCACCGCGCTCGTGGACTTCACGGGGCTTAACGTTTTTATCCTGTAACCGGGCTTAATGGGCGCGTTGACCTCCATGGCGTTTATGGAAGCGGTCTCCATCGCCATGCCGTCGTCGCCGCTGATCTTTTTGGCGATAGCGCGGAACGTGTCCCCCTCTTTGACCGTATAGATATGCACCACATACGGCGGCAGGGTCTTTCCCCGCCACGCAGGCTTGCCGTATTTTAATCCCTCTATCTCGTCCAGGTACCTGTCTCTGTAAATATTCAGCGATCCATCGCGCGCCTTGAGAAGTTCGCTTTTCCCCTCCGCCTCAATAATCCTGCTCACTGTGTCCGGGTGCGTGGCCTGGAATCCATGGTAGCTGTGCCCCCCCAGGCGCTCTATCGTCCTTAACGAGCCCAGGAACTGCACAATTCCGGCGGGATCGTATCCGGCGTCATAGGAGGTCATAAGCCCCACCTGGTCGGACTCGATTTCCATATCGCGCCCGTAACCGAGCAGTATCTGCTGGGAAAGTGATGTGGAAACGGTGACCCACGCCGAGGCGTTCTTGCGCGCCTCCTCGCTCAAAGCCAGCCCGCCGAGAGTCAAAAGCGCGGAGCCGATCTGTTTTTTCATCTGCTTTACGGAGTGATGCCCGATGACATGGCCGATTTCGTGCCCCATCACCCCTGCCAGGGCCGCCTCCGAGTCCAGCGTCGCCAGCAATCCGCGTGTGACATAGATATATCCCCCGGGCAGCGCGAAGGCGTTCACCATTGCGTCGTCCACCACCTTGAAGTGGAATTCGAATTCCTGATCCCCCATTTTCGAAAGGATCCGCTTGCCGACCCTTTGAACGTATTCCTGCAACTTCGGGTCTTCATACAGCCCGTATGCGTGGATTATTTCCCTGTCCGTTTCCCGGCCCAGCGCCTCTTCGTCCGTCCCCTCAAAAAGGGCCATCGCCCCTGTGGAAAGGAACAACGAGGCGATCAGCGCCGCGGCGCAGATCGCCGGCGCGAAACGCATTTTAATGAAGTCCATTTTAAGCCCACTTTAAAATATGAATTGTAACACGGGGCCTGACATTAAAACCGGGTCCCGCCCGGTTGAGGCGGTATCACCCCGCCGGGCGGTAACGCCGCCATCGAAGCGGCGTCAGGAAGATGCGGGCGGGACGCCCGCGCTCCAAGGGGAAAATAGCGTTAAATATCTGTTGAAATGACGGCCCGGCGATTGTATATATGTTAAAGGTTCGCAGGTGGCCTTGACAGGCATAAACGGGAAGACGGTTTGAATCCGTCGCGGGTCCGCCGCTGTAACCGGGGACGAAAACCTCAAAATTGCCACTGTCTTTAGATGGACGGGAAGGCGAGGCAAGTAGGACGATCCGGAAGCCAGAATACCGGCCGTCGAACATTGTGGTGACAACCCTCGAGAAACAGGGGAGATTATTGATGCCGTCACAGGCTTGTTTTTCATCCGTGTTCCCTTTGCCGCATAAGGTGGCCGCATTGCGCTGGAGCCTGGCATGAGCCACGAGTTCCCGGAGGATTGGCGCAAGGGGGTTTATCAGGCCATACTGCGGCGGCGCGATATCCGTCATTTCCTGCCGGACCAGGTTCCCCTGGACAAGCTCGCCAGAATATTATCCGCCGCCCATCACGCCGGATCCGTCGGTTTCATGCAGCCGTGGGATTTTATATTGGTGGACGACATGGATTTGCGAGCCCGGGTACGGGCCCATGTGGAGGAAGAGCGGCTTGCCGCCGCCTCTGCTTTCACAAACGAACGGCGCGAACAATATCTTTCCTTCAAACTGGAAGGGATTATGGAATCGCCGGTCAATATCTGCGTAACATGCGACCGGGAACGCCAAAGCGGGCCGGTGCTTGGGCGCAACACTATCCGTGACACGGATTTATACAGCACGTGCGCGGCCATTCAAAACCTGTGGCTTGCGGCCCGCGCGGAGGGCATTGGCGTGGGCTGGGTCAGCATCCTGAAGCCTGACAAACTGAAGAATATGTTAAACATCCCGCGGCGGATGGAGCCGGTTGCGTATCTTTGCCTCGGCTACGCAAAAGAGTTTCCGGTTCGCCCGATGCTGGAGACATCAGGCTGGCTCCCGCGCGTTCCACTTGCGTCAATTGTCCACAGCAACAGTTACGCCGCCGCATGCCCGGAAGAGCTTGCCGGCTTGCTAAACAAAGAGCCGCTTGGCGGAGGTGGGCAAGATGAACGGTGATTTTTCCGCTATGCTCATCTCCGCCACCCACAGCGGGGCCGGAAAGACCTCCATATCCCTGGCCCTGGCCGCGGCGCTGAAAAAACGTGGCCTTGCCGTCCAGACTTTCAAGGTGGGGCCGGACTATATTGACCCGCAGTATCTTGCGTCCGTGTCCGGACGGCCGTGCTACAACCTGGACGGCTGGATGATGGGGGAGGACTATGTGCGCTCCCTTTTCGCCGCAAAAACACAGGACACGCAGGCGGCAGTCACCGAAGGGGTGATGGGGCTTTTCGACGGGGACGGCCCGGCCTCCCTCGGCGGAAGCGCGGCGCAGACGGCGATGCTTACCGGCGCGCCTGTGATCCTGGTGGTGGACGCCAAGGGGATGGGGGGCTCCGTGGCGGCGCTGGTGGGCGGTTTTGCGAATTTTTCGCGGGAAGTGGAAATCGCCGGGGTGATCGCCAACAATTGCGGATCGCAACGCCATGGCGAGATTCTGCGCGAGGCGCTGGCGGCAGCGTCGCTACCCCCTTTGATCGGGGCGATACCAAGAGGGGCTTTCCCGGCGTTGCCTTCCCGGCATCTGGGACTGATAAGCGGGGGCAAGGCCCGTCTTGACGATGTAGTCATTGAATCATTCATCCAGACGATAGAGAAGCATTGCGATATCGGCAAAGCATTGGACCTGACGCGGATAACAAGGCCCGGCGCCATATCGGCGCATGAAAGCGAGCCGTCAAAATGGGTAAGGATCGGCGTGGCGCGGGACGAGGCGTTTCATTTCTATTATCAGGACACGCTCGACGAGTTGGCGCGGCGCGGGATGGAGATCGTCCCGTTTTCACCGCTGTCGGACAACAATTTGCCGGAAGGGATCGGCGGCCTGTATTTGGGCGGAGGCTATCCGGAGGAACATGCCGAAGCGCTTTGCGCCAACGAAAGCATGCTCGAAGATGTGCGGCGTTTCGCTTTGGACAAAAAGGGGGCGCTCTACGCCGAATGCGGGGGGCTAATGTACCTTTCCCGGGGGATCAGGACGCTGGACGGCAAGGAACGCCCCATGGCGGGCATTTTGCCGGCATGGACAAGGATGCGGGACAAATACAGGTCGTTAGGCTATGTGGAGGCAAAACTGGAAAACGATTCGATACTCGGAAAGTCCGGCGCCATTTTGCGCGGGCACCGGTTCCATTATTCGGAAATTGACGGCGATCCATCCGGCGCGCAAGGCTGGCCCGCATACAGCCTGAAACGAAAGGGGCGCGATGAAACGTCCGGGGACGGTTTTGCAAACGGAAAGCTCCTTGCCAGCTATGTACACACTCATTTGGCGTCGAACAGGGCGGCCATGGACGCTTTCATATCAAGCTGCGGAGGGCTTTAATGAACGGCCGGACAACAGGGGAAAAGGCGCTGATACATTCCATATACGAATCGCCCGTGAGCCCGGAGCAAATCGAGTCGCGCTCATTTGCCGCTATTGACGCGGAATTGCCGGATCATGGTTTTCCGCCGGAACATTGGGTGATAGTGCGGCGGATGATACACACCACCGCCAATTTCGCGCTGGCGCGGGACGTACGCTTTTCGGATGACGCGGTGGACTCGGCGGTGGCGGCGCTTTCGGACGGGGCGGGTATATACGTAGATTCGAACATGATACGAAGCGGGATATCCGTGGACAGGCTCAAGGCGGTCAATCCCGGCTACACAAGGGAGAAAATCGCCTGCCACGTGGCGGACGCGGGCGTGGCGGCGGAGGCGAAAAAGGCGGGGCTGCCCCGGTCCCTTTTCGCCGTGCGCAAGGCAAAGGAGATGACAGACGGCGGGATAGCCATGTTCGGCAACGCGCCGGTGGCGCTGCTGGAGCTTAACCGCATGATAATCGAAGAGGGCGTGAGGCCACGGCTGGTGATAGCGATGCCGGTGGGTTTCGTTCACGTGGTGGAGAGCAAGGAGGAACTTATGGCCCTTGGCGTTCCCCACATAACACTGAGCGGCAGGTTCGGCGGCAGCCCGCTGGCGGTGAGCGTTATCCACTCGCTATGTTCAATAGCGGTGGAAAGAAAGAAGGTGACGGCGTGACAGAAAATAAAACGAAGGCGGTAATATTGATGGGGCACGGCAGCCGTGTGCCGGGCGCGGGGGACGGAATGGAGAAAGTGGCCGAGGCGCTAAGAAAGAGCGGGACGTCCGGCATTGTGGAGACATGCTACATGTCCCGGCTCGGGCCGCATTTCCCGGAAACGCTGGAAAGATGCGTCAATGCCGGCGCTGTGGAAGTGGCGTTGATCCCGTATTTTTTGCACCTTGGGCTTCACACCCGGCTGGACATTCCGGAGATGATGAAGGAGCAGGCCGCAAAACATCCCGGCGTTAAAGTGATTTTCGGCGAGCATCTGGGATACGACGATTCGATTGTGGAGATCGTGAAAAAACGGATCGAGTCGTCATGGGGCAGGGATGACGTGCGGGACATCAGGCTTGAGCCGCGCGAAAAATATCCGCTGCCTCCGGGGGACATGGAGTTTGTCCCCATGTCACCTTGCGAGGCGAAAAGATTCAAGGAAAAACATGATTGCGGCCATGGACACCATCATTAAAAAATCGGCGCCGGTGGCCGCGCTGGCGGCAATTATTGTTGTGGCCGCATCCGGCCCCGCACACGCCATGCACATAGCCGACGGGATACTTCCCGCAGGATGGGCGGCGCTATGGTGGATCGCGGCGGTCCCGTTCATCGCATGGGGGGCGAAAGCCCTGGATACGGCAAGCGCCTCTTCGGCGCAAAAGCCTTTCGTGGGGCTTGTGGGATCGGCTATATTCGTGATCTCGTGCATGCCCATACCCATACCGGTCACAGGTTCATGCTCGCACCCGTGCGCCACAGGGCTTGCCGCTTTGCTCATCGGGCCGAGGCTCACGGTGGCGGTTGCGTCGGTGGCGCTTGCGTTGCAAGCGCTTTTTCTGGCCCACGGGGGGATTACGACGTTTGGGGCGAATGTTGTGTCCATGGGAATAGCCGGCGGCTTTACAGGCTACCTGGCGTTCACAGTTTCACGGCGCGTTGGCTTGTCATTGACTGTGTCGGCATTCATGGCGGGATTGCTTTCGGATTGGGCCACCTACGCCACAACTTCTTTCGAGCTTGCCACGGCGCTTTCCGGCGATGGGCCGTTCACAGCAATGTTCACAGCGATAATCACGGCGTTCGCCCCCACGCAAATACCTCTGGGAGTGATGGAGGGAATCATGACCTCTGTGGCATACCGGTTCATCATGGAGCGAAGGCCGGAGCTTGCGGAGGCTCCGGCGCGGATGGAGCAACGGATATGAAAGAAATTATGGCGCTATACATCGCGCTTTCGCAGGCGCAAAAATGGGAGGGGGTGGACAAAGGCGTGATCGAGAAGTTCGCCGCCGCCGCCGGCAGGGAGCCTTCAGGATGGAATTCCTGGGCGGCGGAAGGAGACCTGCCTCTGTTCCTTTTCCTTGTGGCGGGAGTTGCGGGGGGTTTCGTTTTCGGGTATTTCTACCGGGAGCTTTTCCCACCTCGAAAAAAGGAGCGGGCCGGTGACGCCTGACAACCTGCCTGACCTGGACGCGCGCGGAGCGCAGCTTGTTGATCCTCGGGTGGGGCTCATATTGGCCATTGCGGCGATCTTTGCGATGACCGCGTCCGCGTCACCCCTGTTTTCTCTCTGCTTTTTTGCTTTGTCGTGGGCGGTGATGCCATTGACCGGTGTCCCATGGCGAAAGACCGCGCGGCGCATGGCCGGGCCGCTGGGCATGGCTGCGATGGTTCTTGCGTTGCAATCGCTGATGACGGGCGCAACGCCGCTGTGGTCGTCCCGGATTTTAGGGATGGTTGTCTCCATCAAAACGGAGGGTCTCAACTCCGGACTGCTCACCGCATCGCGGATGGCGGGGGCCGTGTCCGTTTTCATGCTATTGTCGTCGGCGGTGTCCGCGCGGGGGATATTCATGGCGCTAAAGTGGCTCAAAACACCGCAGGCCCTTGTCGAACTGGCGGTGACAATGACGCGGCAGACGTTTACGATCCTCGAAACCGCAAGGGAGATGGCATCGGCTCAGAAAGCCCGGCTAGGCTACGGCGGCGGCGCAAGGACCATTTCTTCGGCGGGAATTTTGTCCGGCGCGGTGATCCTCCACGCGGCTGGGGCGGCGAAACGGACCCACGACGCCATGCTGGCGAGGGGATACAACGGCAGCATGCCTATGAGCCAGCTGCCACCCCTTGGCGCGCGGCTTCGCATTCAAATCGCCACAGGTCTTGCGGGAGTCTGTCTGGCTTTCATGCTTTCCCGGGGGTCACTATGAGCAAGGATATCGTCATGGCCGTCCGGGGCCTTGCGTATTCGTATGGCGCCGGGCCGGAAATCATCCATGGGATGGACTTTGACCTGCGCGAGGGGGAGTTCGCCGCCGTGATGGGGGCCAACGGTTCGGGAAAGACCACGCTCATAAAACTGCTTGCCGGTTTGCTTGAACCTGGCAAGGGAGACGTGCTCCTTTCAGGGCAAAACATGAAATCCGTTCCCAACGACCGGCGTTACACTCGCATCGGCGTTGTGTTCCAGAACCCGGACGACCAGCTTTTCGCCATGACCGTGGCCGACGACGTTGCATTCGGCCCGCGCAACATGGGATTGGACGAACATACCGTCATGGCACGGGTGAAACAAGCGCTGGAGCTTGTCCACGCAGCCCACCTTATGGACAGGGGAGTGGCCGAGCTGAGTTACGGCCAGAAAAAACGGGTGGCCATCGCCGGGGTCCTTGCTATGGGCTCGTCCATCCTGCTGCTCGACGAACCAGCCGCCGGGCTGGATCCAGCAGGGGAAAATTCCATCATGCGCCTGATCGGCGAGCTTAACCGGAACAAAAACGTCACCGTGGTGATGGCTGCTCACTCGGTGGACATGATTCCACTGTTCGCCAGCAGGGTGATGATACTGGACAAGGGAAAGATCATGACCGACGGCCCGATGCGAGTGGCGTTGACGGACGGGAACCTGCTGGACCGCGCAGGGCTGCGGCTGCCTTATGTCGCCTCGCTTATGCGCGAATTGGAAATCAAGGATGGCCTTTCATTCGCCGACCTTCCGCTGACTATCGGAGAGGCGCGGCGCAGGATTCTGGAGCTTTTACCGGAAAGCGCGTTGGACAGGCCGGAGGGCGCCTTGCCATGAACTTAGTCCTGCGCGAAGGTTACACCACCGGGGCGTGCGCCGCCGCATCGGCAAAAGCGGCGGTGACCGTCCTTGCGGGTATGCCCGCGCCGGCTGACGTGGAAATTCCCATGCCGGACGGTGGAAGGGCCGTCATTGCGGTGGAACGATGCTCCATCGCCGGATCGCGCGCCACCGCCGCCGTGATAAAAGATGCGGGTGACGATCCGGACGTGACCAACGGCTCGCTTGTGGAAGCGTGCGCACAGTGGAGTGACGCAGAGGGCATAGAGTTCGCCGCCGGGGAGGGGGTGGGCACGGTCACGAAAAAAGGGCTGCAAATACCGGTGGGCGAGCCTGCGATCAATCCTGTCCCACGGCGGATGATAGAAAACGCGGTGCGTGAAATAACCAAACGCGCGGTCAAGGTGACCATATCCATCCCGGGTGGTGACGCCATCGCCCGGAATACGTTCAATCCCAGGCTTGGCGTGGTCAGCGGCCTTTCCATATTGGGCACGACGGGGAAAGTGAGGCCATACAGCCACCCGGCGATAAAGGAGACACTCCGATGCGAGTTGAACGTGGCGGTGGCCAATGGCGCCAGGAATCTTGTTTTCACAGCGGGCAATATCGGGACGCGTGCCGCGCTGGAGAAATTCGGTGTGGGGCGTGAAAATGTGATTGAAGTGAGCAACGAGTGGGGTTTCATGATTGACCTTGCGGCGCAGGCCCCGCTTGAGGCCGCGCTGGTGGCAGGGCATCCGGGAAAACTTGCCAAGCTCACCGAAGGATGGTGGGACACGCATTCGTCGCGCTCCGGATCCGCCGCGCCGATCGTGGCTGCGATGGCGGAAAATATCACGGGCCGGACGATGTCCGATCTGAACACGGTGGAGGGGATTTTCGAATCGCTATCGCCGGAACAAAAAAAGATAGTGGCGGACGAACTTGCCCAAAATGTCGCCGCCGCCATATCAGTCCGGGTGCAAGGGCGATTCCCCGTGGCCGCGGCGTTGTTTGACATGAAGGGCGTTATGCTGGGAAGTTTTGGCGATTTGGCGCGGTGGCTTGTATGAACAAAATAACGATAATCGGCTGCGGTCCCGGCGGGGAAGATTACATCACACCGGCGGCGAGGAAAAAGGCGATGGAGGCCGAATGCCTGATCGGTTCGGAGAGGCTTTTGGAACTTTTTCCGGTCAACGGCGCCGAGAGAATTTGTGTTGGAGGCGATACAAGCAAGACAATCGAGGCCATCGCCTCGCGGTTTGAATCTAAGAAAGTGGCGGCGCTGGTGAGCGGCGATCCGGGTGTCCGGAGCATGGCGCGGCTTATCATCGCAAAATTCGGGATGCACGCGTGCGACGTGGTTCCGGGAGTCAGCTCCGTCCAGTGCGCTTTCGCGAAAATCGGACTGGACTGGACCGACGCTAAAATCATCACCGCCCACGACAAAATCCCGGATGGGGACTTTGCGGCGATTCTGGATTCGCCGAAAATCGCGATACTGGCCGGAGCGGCGGGCTCGGTCCGGTGGATTTCTGAAATGGCCGCGCGGGCTGGCGCCGGGAAGGGGCTTATTGTCTGCGAAAACCTGACCCTGCCCGGCGAAAAGGTGACCGCGATGCCGCCGGACGAGCTTTCAAAATACAACGCCGCATCCATGACTGTGGCGTTGCTTGTGAACAGGGAGCTATTGGAATGAGTTACGGAACTTTGTATGGAATAGGCGTCGGCCCGGGCGACCCGGAGCTTATCACAGTGAAAGGCGCGAGGCTTTTGGGGGAATGTTCCCGCCTTTTCGTCCCCAAGGCGCGGATGAAGTCGGAAAGCGTGGCGTACGCCATCGTCCAGCGATATGTGAATCCCAAAGCCGTGATAGAAGAGCTTGTGTTCCCCATGGTGACTGACAAGGAGGAGCTTGAGCAAAAGTGGAACGAATCGGCGGCGAAAATCGCCCAGACGCTTTCCACCGGGGCGGACGCGCTCTTCGTGACGCTGGGCGATTCGCTGCTGTATTCCACATATATCTATCTGGTGCGGGCGTTGCGCAAGGTGGCGCCGGAGGCGAAGATAGTCACAGTGCCGGGGGTGACGGCATTTTCGGCGGCGGCGGCGCTCACAAATTTCCCGGTGGGCGAAGGCAAGGAGCTTGTCACCATCGTCCCTGCGGCGGACGATCTTTCGTCCGTTCGCGCGGCGCTTAACGGCGGCGGGACGGTGGTGATGATGAAGGTGGGCAAAAGGCTTGGTTCGATAATAGAGGCCATCGAGAACGCCGGGGCCTTGGACGGCGCGGTGTTCGCCGCCTACGCCGGGCTTGAGGGGGAAAGGATAGAGACGGACCTTGCGAAATTGAAAAACGAGGAACCGGAGGCGGGATATCTTTCCACCATCCTGGTCCACGCGCGAAAGGGGAGTTGAGATGAAAGTCTATTTCGTGGGTGGCGGTCCGGGCGATCCGAAGCTTCTCACCGTGCGCGCCGTCGAATTGCTGAAAAACTGCAAATGCTGCGTTTACGCCGGATCGCTGGTGAGCCCGGAGGTTCTCTCGCTTCTCCCGGCCGACGCCGAGCGGCATGATTCGGCGGGGATGGACCTTACGCGGATAGTGGAAGTGTTCAAGCGATGCGCCCAAGGGGGGATTGACGTTGTCCGCCTCCATTCGGGCGATCCTTCCATCTTCGGCGCCATCCGCGAACAGATGAACGAACTGGACAAACTGCAAATCGGATACGAGGTGATCCCCGGGGTCAGCTCGTTCCAGGCGGCGGCGGCGGCGCTGAATCTGGAACTGACGGCTCCGGAAGTTTCGCAGACGGTGATACTGGCCAGGACCGCCGGACGCACGCCGGTGCCTGATGAACAGGATTTGGACGCATTGGGGGCCACCCGAGCAACGCTTTGCCTGTTCCTTTCAGTTCAGGGGTTGAAGGAGGCGGCCCGTAAACTTGCCGTCCATTATGGCGGCGATTGCCCGGCGGCGGTGGTAAGCCGCGCGTCATGGCCGGACCAGCGGATCATCAACGGCACTTTGGCGGACATCGCGGACAAAACAGAATCGGCCGGGATCAGCAGGACAGCGATGGTGATCGTGGGCTGGGCGCTGTCCCGCGATATCCCGGTGTCGCGGTTGTACGCTCCCGAATTTTCCCACGGATACCGCAAGGGCGGGGAGTGACGATGAAACTGGCGGTGATAACGCTTTCGCGCGAGGGAGGGAAACTGGCGGCCAGCTTGCTGGACGCGATTCCCGGGGCCGCCGGGTTCATACACGAGAAAGTGGACGGAGCGGATGGGCGGCTGAAAAAGTTTTCGCGGGTGGTCGAGCTTACCGCAAAGATTTTCAAAAAGCATGACGGCCTAGTGTACATAGCCCCTTGTGGAGCGGTTGTCCGCGCCATCGCGCCGCATATCAGCGGGAAAAAGACCGACCCGGCGGTGGTGGTGGTGGACATCGGCGGCAGATATGCTGTCAGCCTTCTATCGGGCCACGAAGGAGGCGCCAACGGCCTCGCCGTCCAGGTTTCGAACATTATCGGGGCCGAGCCTGTGATCTCCACATCCACGGACGCGGCGAAGAACCTGATTGTGGGCGTTGGATGCCGGAAAGGCAAAGAGGCCGCGGCGATAGTGGCGGCGGTGAAAAGCGCGCTGGAGGAGGCCGGGGAGCGGATTGAAAAAGTGCGTGTGATCGCCTCGGCGGACGTGAAATCGGACGAAGCGGGGCTCATCGAGGCGGCGCGTGAACTTGGCGCGCCGTTGCGGTTCATCCCGTCGGAAGACATAAGGAATACATGGCGCGAGTTTTCGCGTTCCAAATTTGTTCAACAAAGCGTGAACCTGCCTGCGGTGGCGGAGCCAGCCGCGCTTTTGGCGGGAAGGAGGACATCATTAATACTGGAAAAGAGGAAGTACGGCGGCGTGACGGTGGCGCTGGCCAGGGAAAACTGTTCGTCGTTGGAATAGGCCCCGGCGGGCCGCTGGACCGCACCCGCAGGGCGGAGATGGCCATCGGCCAATGCTCCGCCGTGGTGGGATATAAAAGATACCTGGACAACGTGGCCGGCCTGACGGAGGGCAAGCGCCTGGTCTCCTCCGGCATGACGCAGGAGACCGAGCGGGTGCGTGAAGCTTTAAGGCTTGCCAAAGAAGGGGAATCGGTGGCGCTGATTTCATCCGGCGACGCTGGGGTGTATGGCATGTCCGGCCTTGCCATAGAGCTTGCCCAGGAAGATGGTGTGGACCTGCCCATCGAAATAATCCCGGGAGTCACCGCCGCGTCCGCCGCCGGAGCAAGGCTTGGCGCGCCGCTGATGCTCGATTACGCCACAATAAGCTTGTCCGACCTTTTGGTCCCATGGGAAGCGATCCGCAAGCGGCTGGAAGCGGTGGCCGAAGCGGACATGGTGACGGCCCTGTACAATCCCAAAAGCAAAAAGCGGGTGGAACAGCTTGAAGAGGCGGCGGAAATATTCAGAAAGCACAGGCCCGGCGAAACACCCGTCGGCGTGTGCACAAGCGTGGGCTACGATGGCGAGGAGCGGATCGTCGTCACCGACCTTGCGCGGTTCACGGCGGAGGACATAGGCATGATGACAATCGTGATCATCGGTTCGAGCGAATCGAAAAATATCGGCGGCTGGTTCGTCACGCCGCGCGGATACAGGGGGAAACGGTTTTGATACTCCTTTTGGGCGGAGCGTCGGAGACCAAGTCCGTGGCCACGGCGCTTATGGAGGCCGGGTTTGAAACGCTTGTCTCCATGGCGACGGACAACGAATTGGACATTGGCGAAGGCCCCGGCGTCACCCGCAGGACTGGCAGGCTTTCGGAGACCGGCTTTATAAAGCTGATCGAAGAAAATGGCGTTGCGGCCCTGGTGGACGCGGCGCATCCATTCGCAACGGCCGCGCACGATACCGCGAAAAACGCCGCGAAAAACGCGGTAATCCCGTATTTCCGGCTGGAGCGGCCCGGTTCGAAGTACGATTACGATAAAATCCACTATGCCGATGATCACGAACATGCGGCGCAAATAGCCGCCGGGCTTGGGAAAGCCGTTTTGCTCACCACCGGATCGCGCAACCTTTGGCCATACGTGGCGGCGGTTCAAACATCGGGCACAAAGCTTGTGGCGCGCGTCCTGCCCCACGCCGAATCGGAGGATGCGGTGAAAAAGGCCGGCCTGGCGGACGCGAAGGTGATTTATGCCCGTGGCCCGTTCACCGTCGAGGAAAACCTGGAAGTGATCCGCGAACATGGCATCGGCGTGATCGTTACCAAGGACAGCGGCGCGGCGGGGGGTGTGCCGGAGAAAATAGAATCTGCGAGGGCCGCCGGGATAGACATGGTCATCGTGAAGCGTCCGGAGCTTGAAGCTGAGGCGTTTTCGACTGTGGCCGATCTTGTGGCGGCGGTGAAGGAGACCCTTATGAAAGCCAGGCTCGATGGACGGTAAGGCGCGTTGCGTGGCGGTGTTCGGCTCCGCTTCCGACGTGGGCAAAAGCGTTGTGGCCGCCGCGCTTTGCCGTGTTTTCCGCAACACTGGTTTTTCCGTGGCGCCGTTCAAGGCTCAGAACATGTCCAACAATTCATACGTGACGGCCGGCGGCGGCGAGATCGGAAGGGCCCAGGCGGTGCAGGCCGAATGCGCCGGGATAGCGCCCACTGTGGACATGAACCCGCTTTTATTAAAGCCATCAACCGACAGCCGCTCACAGATGATCCTTCACGGCAAGGTGATAGGCTCCGCCACCGCCGCCGATTTCAGGAAGGAACGAAGCGGACTTTTCGCCAAAACGCAAGAAAGCCTGGAGAAGCTTCGCGCCGCACATGATGTAATCGTGATCGAGGGGGCGGGATCTTGCGCGGAGATGAATCTCAAGGACTACGACCTGGCCAACTTCAACACAGCCATTGCATGCGGCGCGCCGGTGTTGCTGGTGGCGGACATCGGCCGGGGGGGCGTATTCGCACAGGTGATCGGGACGCTGGACCTTCTTTCGCCAGCGGAACGCGCTATGGTAGCTGGTGTGATAATAAACAGGTTCCGTGGGGACGTTTCGCTTTTCGGCGACGGTATTGATTTTATCGAACGGCGTTCCGGCGTTCCGGTGCTCGGTGTGCTGCCGTATTTGCAGGATATGGACATAGACCCTGAAGACAGCGTCACGTTGGAGACAATAGTTGATCCTCCCTCCGTCACAGCCGCGGGAAAAATAAACATTGCGGTGATACGGTTGCCGAGGATATCCAACTTCACCGATTTTGCGCCGTTTATGCGTGAACCATCCGTCAACCTCTCATACCTTTCAAAGCCCCGTTCCCTTGATGGTGTTGACGTTCTTATTTTGCCCGGCAGCAAAAGCACTATCGCCGATCTTGACTGGCTGCGCGAAGCCGGATGGGAAAAGATCATCGGCGATTATGCGAAAACCGGCGGGCGGGTAATCGGTGTTTGCGGCGGATATCAAATGCTCGGCCAGACCGTGAACGATCCACATGGAGTTGAAGGGAAGCCGGGCTCCACGCGCGGACTTGGATTGCTTGATGCGCGCACCACGCTTGAGAGGGAAAAACGCCTTGAACGGGTCCGGGCAAGGTGGGTTGAAGGGGGACTTGATATCACGGGCTATGAAATCCACATGGGGATCACGGAAGTGGCGGCTGGAGCGGCCAGCCCGATAGAAATGATCCTTCCGGACGGAACGGCGCGGCCTGAAGGGGCCATGTCCGCCGATGGACGCGTGTGGGGAACCTATATCCACGGAGTGTTTGACGAGCCTGCTTTCCGGCGTGGATTTTTACTCGGGATAAATCCGGATGCTTGGGCCGGTCTTGCGGAATCCTCCGCCGCCACGCACAAGGAGCGGCAGTACGATAGACTGGCGGAGCATTTTACAAAGCATGTGGACACGGACAAAATCATCGAAATAACCGGCGTCAAACGCCGCGTCATGGAGCCGATATCGTGAGCGAACAGAATGTAAAAGGGCTGACTGTGATATTCACCGGTCCCGGAAAAGGGAAGACTTCCGCCGCCCTCGGCGCGGTCATGCGCGCATTGGGCCACGGGATGCGGTGCAAGGTGATCCAGTTCATCAAGGCGGATGCCTCGACTGGCGAAATGGCGCTGGCCCAGAAGCTGGCCCCGGAGCTTCAGATAGTACAGGCCGGCCTGGGATTCACATGGTTGGACAAGCACCCGCCCGAAGAACATAAAAAAGCGGCGCAGGCTGGGATCGAAATGGCCGTTGCCGACCTTCAATCGGGGCTTTTCGGGATGGTGGTGCTGGATGAAGCGCTATATGCGCTCGGAAAAGGGCTTGTGACATTGGATGATTTAAAGCGGGCCATCGCTGCAAAACGCGAGGGGACTCACCTGATTTTGACCGGGCGTGGCGCGCCAGACGAGCTTATCGAGCTTGCCGACATGGTGACCCGGATGGAGGAGATAAAGCACCCGATGAAAAAAGGGATACCAGCGCAAAAGGGGATTGATTACTGAACAACCCCGGCGCATGGCGGGCGCATGCTCCAAAGCCCCCTGCAAGCCGATTTTGCCTCCGCCTCGGCCCGGTGATACCGTTCCCGCCGCTCATGGCGGAACTTGTGGAACGCTTCGGCCAGCCCTTCCCGGATTAGCGTTTCGTTCAAATCTGTTCCGCCGGGAAGCGTGACGTAGCCCAAAAGCCTGCCATATTTGTCCTCCCGCGTCTGGCCGCCATATGAAAGCTCCACGGTTTTATGCAGCGCCAGTTCCTCCACCCGCGTCCGCGCCTCCCGGCTCATCGGCTCCCATCGGGTGTACGGTCCCTCTTTTTCCGGAGCGTCAATTCCCAGAAGCCGCACCTTGCGCCTGGATTTACCTATAAGCGCCACCACCGTGTCGCCGTCTATCACATGGACGATGACGGCAGTCTCGATTTTTCCCGCGTAAGAGCTTGTGGAGGCAACCGCTTGCAAGCAAGCGCAAAGGACGACGGCAAGGCGCGCCAACATCCTCTATTGCGCCAGCAGGCTTTCCATCGCATTTTTCACGGCGGACGTCACTTCGCTCAACGGAATGGACAACTTCTCGCCGGTCTTGCGCACCTTTATTTCCGCTTTCCCCTCCGCCAGCCCCTTGCGGCCCACGATCACCTGGATGGGGTAGCCCACCAGGTCCGCGTCGTTGAACTTCACGCCGGAGCGCACGTCCCTGTCGTCGAGCGCCGGGTCGAGTCCGTTTCCGGAAAGGGCGGCGTATATGTCTTCCGCCGCCTTTACCACGTTGGCGTCGTCCATGTTAAGCGGTAGTATGACAGCGCCGAAGGGGGCGATGGCGGGGGGCCATATAATCCCGGCTGCGTCGTGGTTCTGCTCGATGGCGGCGGCGGCGCTCCGCCCCACGCCGATGCCGTAACATCCCATTATCATCGGCTTTTCGCACCCCTCGCGGTCCAGGAAAGTGGCGCGCATGGCTTCGGAATATTTCGTCCCCAGCTTGAATATGTGCCCCACCTCGATGCCCTTCGCCATTTTAATTTTGCCGCCGGAGCAGCGCGGGCAAGCGTCCCCTTCTTTTGCGTTCCTTATGCCGATATATGTGGCCGCAGGAAAATCCCGCGCGGGATTCACGTTGGAAACGTGCGTATCGGCCTTGTTCGCCCCTGTGACGGCGTTCACCATTGCCTTCACCGAATGGTCGGCCACTATCGGAATCGAAATCCCCAAAGGTCCGGCAAAGCCCACCGGCGCGCCGGTGATCCTTTCCACCTCGGCGTCCTCCGCCAGCGCTATCTCCACGGCGTTCACCGCCCTTTTCAATTTCACCTCGTTCACCTCATGATCGCCCCGCACCAGCGCCGCCACGAATCCGCCGCTATCGGTCTTGTATATGAGCGTCTTGATGAACGACGCTGGAGATGTTTTCAGGAACGCCGCAACATCCTCCACCTTCCCTTTGCCGGGAGTGGAAAGGTACGTAAGCGGCAAAGGTTCGCCCGCGCCGTCCGCGACTGGCGGCGGCGTCTCCGCTTTTTCCATGTTGGCGGCGTAATCGCACGCTCCGCAGTATGCGATGGTGTCCTCGCCCGATTCGGCCAGCACCATGAACTCGTGGGAGAACGATCCGCCTATCTGCCCCGTGTCCGCCTCCACCGCGCGGAATTTAAGCCCCAGCCTGCGGAATATGGCGTTGTATGCCACGCGCATCGCCTCATAGCTTTTGCTGGCCCCTTCGTCGTCCGCGTCGAAGCTGTAGGCGTCCTTCATGGAAAACTCGCGCCCACGCATCACGCCGAACCTGGGCCGGATCTCGTCGCGGAACTTGGTCTGTATCTGGTACAGGTTCACCGGCAGTTCACGGTACGACCGCACATCGCGCCGGACAAGGTCAGTGACCACCTCTTCGTGCGTGGGACCGTAACAAAAATCGCGCCCGTGCCTGTCGGCGAAGCGCAGCAGCTCCTTGCCGTAAACTTCCCACCGGCCAGACTCTATCCAAAGCTCCGCCGGCTGGACGGAGGGCATGAACACCTCCAAAGCCCCGGCGCGGTTCATTTCCTCCCGGATGATATTTTCGATTTTGCGGATCACCTTGAGCCCCAGCGGAAGGGTGGTGTAAACGCCAGCCGCAAGTTTCCTTATCATCCCAGCTCGGGTCATAAGTTTCTGGCTGACCACCTCCGCTTCGGAGGGGGCCTCTTTGAGTGTCGGCAAATGGTATCTGGTAAGGCGCATATAGTGCGAAGTTCTCCGTAAAAACAACGTTAATCAAGCTCGGCTAATGGTATGGAATCAGCCGTATGAAAGTCAACCTCCGGGCCTAGCCCCTTAAAAATACTCCTTGCGCGCCGGGTCCAAAAGTCTTTCGTGGAACTTTTCGAATTCCGCCTCGAACCTGGCGATCAATCCCTCCTTGAGAAACGAAAAATGCCCGGACGGCGATATTATCAAATGTTCGCGCACCCATATGTCCATAAGCCTGGCGGCGAAAAGCATCTCGCGGGTGAGGCATATGTCCTCGTCGGACGGCTCCGCCGCGCCGCCGGGGTGGTTGTGCGCCAGCACAAGGGTGGTGGCCGCGTGGGCGAACGCCTTTTCGACCACCTGTCTTGGCGAAAGGGTCACATGGCTGGGGGCTCCGATGGAGATGCGCTCCTCGCTCAATATGGCGTTCTGGGAGTTCAGGAACAGCACGTGGAAAGACTCCCTGCGCTCCCCCTTTAGCGCGTGGTTGAAATAGTCGAGCACTTCGGCGAAGGAGTTCATATAGTTCTCGCGCATGATCTTCTCGCGCAGGAATTTGCGGGCGATGGAATGGATCAGGCGTATTCCAAGGGCGTTGTTCGGCCCTATCCCCTCGATCCTGCCCAGGTCTTCCGGGGTGGCTTCCAGCACGCCGGCCAGGTTGCCGAATTCCTTGAGGGCGCGCCGGGCGGTCTGCTTGCAGTCCCGCCGGGGTGTGGCAAGGGTCAAAAGAAGCTCCACGATCTCGTCGTCGGTGAACTTGTCCAGCCCGAAGCTTAAGAACTTCTCCCTGAGCCTTTTGCGATGCCCTTCAGCCCTGTCTTCCATTATTTCCGGGTCACGGTTTTATTATTATGTCCGCGATGGTGAACACCATCAGCCCCACGCTTATCACCCCGTTGACGTTGAAGAACGCCACGTTCACTTTCGAAAGATCCTCCGGGCGCACTAACGAATGCTCGTAATACAGCATCAAAGCGGTGAACCCGACCCCCGCAAGGTATATCCACGAAAGATGGGCCGCCACGGCCACAAGAAGCAACGCGGCCACCATCACCGCATGGAACGCCGACGCCATTGAAAGCGCCTTGCCAACCCCGAACCGCCGGGGAATGGAATACAGCCCCTTCTCGCTGTCAAACCGCGCGTCCTGGCAGGAGTATATCGTATCGAGCCCCGCCAGCCAAAAGATCACCGCTATCCCCAGAAGCGACGGAGCCAACGCAAACTCCTCCCGCACCGCCACCCATCCGCCCATCGGGGCGAGGGAAAGCGCCAGCCCAAGGAAAAAATGGGAGTAATGCGTTATCCGCTTCGTGTATGAATAGAAAAATACGATGAGCAGCGCGAACGGGGCGAGCCTGGCCGCCATGACGTTTATCATGGAGCAGACCATTATGAATCCGACGCCGCACGCGAGTATGAAGATCATGTACTGCACACGGGAGGCCTCCCCGGCCGGAAGCGCCCTGTTTTGCGTGCGGGGGTTTTCGCTGTCGAACGGTTCGTCCACCAGCCTGTTGAACGCCATCGCCGCCGAACGGGCCAGGACCATCGCAGCCGTTATCCAGCCGAGCAACGCAAGCGGAGGGACGCCGTCCGCCGCCATGAACGCGCTCATTATGGCGAAAGGCATGGCGAACAGCGTGTGCTGTATCTTTATGTCCCCCAGGATCGCGGCCAGCGGTTTTATCATCCTGCGACCGCGCTTTCAGGCATGGGAAAGCCTGGCATGCTTTAGTATCAGCTTTTTCTCGCCGAACCTGGGGAAATACACGGTGACCTTGCCGTTCTCCCCGCGCCCTTCCACCGAGCGTATCACCCCCACCTGGAACATCGGGTGACGCACCTTGTCCCCCGCCGCGAACACCCCTTCTGTCTTTGGCGAGGAAGCTGGCCGGGCGGCTGGTGGTATTCCTCTCTCTTTTTCCGCAGAAAAGACCGGGGCAGGCGTGGGCCTTGTTATCTTCACCGGGGCCTTCGGCCACTTGTCCCGGTCTTCGGCGCGGGGCGTGAACAATGACAACTCCTGGGCAGCCTCCATCTCCACGCATTCCGCCGGTATGTCCCGCAGGAACCGGGATGGCCTGTTGGCCTGCGGCACGCCGAATATGCGCCGTTCCCGCGCGTGGGTGATATGCAGCGCTTCCATTGCACGGGTCATGGCCACATACATAAGGCGCCGCTCCTCCTCCATCTGCGACGGATTGTCCTTGCTCCTGGCGTGGGGGAATATCCCTTCCTCCAGCCCCGTGACAAACACCACCGGGAACTCCAGCCCCTTGCTCACATGCACCGTCATAAGCTTCACCGCTCCGCCGTCTTTCATGTCGTCCGCGTCGGCGGTGAGCGCCGCCTGGTCCAGGAACGTCTGTATGGAATTCTCGCCGGTCCTCTCGATGAAGTCCTCCGCCGCGTTCACAAGTTCGTTAAGGTTCTCCATCCGGTTGGCCGCCTCGCTGTCGTCTTCTTTTGCCAGCCATTCCATGTAGCCTGTGGCCGTCAACGCGTCGCTGATCGCGTCCGCGGCGTTTTTCGATGTGGCCAAAATCCGCACCTTCGACATTATTTCGCGGAACGCCTCAAGCTTCCCCTTCGTCCCGGAGTTAAATCCAGCGCTCGCCTCCGCCTCGTCCAGCGCCGCCGCCATGGACTTGCCTTCCACCTCGGCCAGCGCGGCGAGTTTTTCCACCGTCGTGGCCCCGATCCCCCTGGGCGGAACGTTGATGATCCGGCGAAGCGAAACGGTGTCATGCGGATTTAGCGCCACCCGGAAATAGGCGAGCATGTCCTTTATCTCGCGCCGCTCATAGAACTTCAGCCCGCCGAACACCTGGTATGATATCCCCTCACGGCGCAGGGCGTCCTCTATGGCGCGGGACTGGGAGTTGGTCCTGTAGAACACCGCGAAATCGTTGTGGACTCGCCCTTTTTCCCGTTCGATACGCTTTATCCCGGTGGCCACGCGCCGTCCCTCGTCCATTTCGTCCTGCGCGAAATAGAGCTTTATCTTCTCCCCGGCGGCGTTCTGCGTCCAAAGCCGCTTTTCCTTGCGCCCGGCGTTCTGGGAAACCACCCCGTGGGCGCCTTCAAGGATGTTGCGGGTGGAGCGGTAGTTCTGCTCCAGCTTGATAACTTTCGCGCCCGGATAGTCCTTTTCGAAGTTGAGGATGTTCCCTATGTTGGCCCCGCGCCATTGATAGATGGACTGGTCGTCGTCCCCCACCACGCATATGCTCCCGCCCCCGCCTGTCATCAGCCGGACGAATTCGTATTGCGCGGCGTTTGTGTCCTGGAACTCGTCCACAAGCACGTGCGAGAACCGCCTTTGGTAGCGCTCTCTTATGTCCTCGTTTTTCCGCAGAAGCTCCACGCTTTTGCCCAGAAGATCGTCAAAGTCCATGCAGCGCGATTCCATCAGCTTGCGCTCGTACTGGTGGAACACCCGGAGGAAGTCCTCGAACCGCCGGGGGTTGAGCTCCTTTTCGGCCTCGTCCGCCCCTTTGAGCTTGTTCTTGAAGCTGGAAATCATGGCTCCGGCCTGCCGGGCGGGATTGGCCTTCTCGTCCACCCCAAGCTGGGCCATGCAAAGCTTTATCAGCCGCTCCTGGTCCTGGGAGTCATATATCACAAAGTCCTTGCCATACCCGAGCCTGTCCGCGTCCCGCCGCAAAACGCGAAGGCACGCCGAATGGAACGTGGATATCCAGATGTCCGTCCCCGTCTGCCCCAACAGGGAGCGCACGCGCTCCTTCATCTCCCCGGCGGCCTTGTTGGTGAAAGTGAGCGCTATGATGCTCTTGGGATTCACCCCGGAGGCCACCAGCCGCGCGATACGGTATGTTATGACCCGGGTTTTGCCCGACCCGGCCCCAGCCAGCACCAGAAGCGGCCCTTCACCGTAATAAACGGCCTCCAGTTGAGGGGGATTCAGAAGCTCCGGAAGGTTGTCCAGTCCGGCGGCGGCCCCTTGGGCCTGGCCCGCCGGAATTTCATGTGCGGCGCGGTTCATCACTTAAGAAATTCCGCCAGCTTCTCGTATTCCGCGAAACCACGGACCACCTGTGTAAGCTTGTCCCCCTTCGATATGGCGATGGAAGGGGTCTGGTATATGCCCAGCGACTGGGCGCGTTTGAGGTCCGCGTCCACCTTGGCGTTTATCTTCGTTTTCAGGTCCTCTGTGAAATTCACGTCCGGCAACCTTTCCTTCAGATAGCCGTACAGCTTTTCCTGGTTTTCGAACATCGCCTTGCGCGCCGCAAGGAACACCTCCGGGCCGCGCGTGATCGCCAGCGCATTGGCGTAGGACACCGCCACGGGCGAAACGGAATGGGTGGGGATTATGAAGTCCCGGTATATTATCAGCGCTTCCGGATGGTTCTTTCTCAATTTTTCCACCTCCGGCTCGAATTTCCGGCAATAACCGCACTCGTAATCTGAAAAAATCTCCACTTTCAACGAAGCCTTCAGGTTCCCCTCGTATGTCACAAGCCCGTCCGCCTGCAAGTTGGCCTTTGCCGCAGACAGCTTCACCGGAGCGGCGAAGGCCCCGAAAGAGAGCAGGACTATCACGGGGACCGCCCATATTCCGCCGGGGAATTTCAGGTTCCCGGCGCGTAAACTCCAGACAAGCGCCAACGCGAACAGCACGGCCACCGTCCCGAACTGGACAAGGCAGAACATGCAGAACACCTGGATGATATAGGCCATCACCCACAGGAAATAAAACTCCGCACCCATCAACACCGCCGCCATCGGCAACGTGAACACCGGGAAATACCGGAGTATATAAACGAAAGTCACGTATGTGAGCAGTCCCCAATACGTCACCGGCACGCCGAACAACTTTGCGAACGGCGTGGAGGCCACGTCCGCGCAGCCGCTCTGGGTTCCGCCGCAAAGCTCCATGATCGCCGGATAATGGTGCGAAAGCTCCGTAACCACGGCCAGCGCGGCGCCAAAGGCGGCCACGACGTACAGCATTATTTCCAAAGGCCCGTTTTTCACGGTCAGTTCATTATTTTTCTTCATATTCCTTCTTTGACCATGTCGAATGTTATGTCCGCGGATCAGGAGTCTCTTTCAAGTTTCAGATCGCCGATAGGCTCTCCCTCCGGGGCGGCCTGTGGTCTGGAAGCTGGTTCCTCAGGCTTTATTTCCTTTTCCTCGTCCTCTTCCTCGCCCCACCAGTATGGGTCCACCCCGAAATGGCGGTGGACGTTCTCCTCTTCCACCCTGGTTGGCATGTCTATCACATGCGGGGCGGGAGCGGCCATGACATGCTCCGCCTCCCTGTTCACGTTCAACCGGGACATGCCCCCCTTTTTGAGGGCGCCCCAGGGGATAAGTATCTTTTTGCCCCGGATGGCCAGGAACCCGCCGATCTCTATCACGGCGTAACGCGGCTTTCGCGTCTGCCTGTCCACAAGCAGGTCACGCACATCGGTGATGTCCTTGTCCACTACGTCGTAGATGTAGTATCCGACGACCCTGTGATGCGGGGCCAGGTCATAGTTTATGCTCGATGCGGTCACAAGCTCCATGGCAATGAACCAAAGGTTGAACAGGTGGTTTTACGTCCAATTACGATCATCTGTTGATTTTAGTGAATCGCGGATTATAAATCAAACTGAGGGATGGATTTATCCCCGGAATTCCGGGGCCGCGCGCTCCCCCTTCCATAGCCAAGACATCGTGCGCATGGTTGGAGAGGACGAAACTCCCATAAAATACGCCGGGGAGCGGCCCGGCCAGGTGTTCCGCCACACCGGCGCCACTTCCAAGATACGGCAAACCGCAAGTGGCGGGAAAACAGATGTGGATGCGGTCCGCGCCTATTGAAAAACTGGAGCGGGCGACGGGATTCGAACCCGCGACCCTCAGCTTGGGAAGCTGATGCTCTACCAACTGAGCTACACCCGCCCTGTAAGAGACAACAAAGATAGCACAACTTTACGTTGTTTGCATCAGCCCGATTAGCGATATTTTTGCGATAATTCTCCTGACACAACGTTGTCAGGATGCCTCTGTTATAGTCACGGTCAGGAGGGCAAAGCGATGGCGGACACTTTGAAACGGTGCCCCTGGCCTGGGGACAATCGGCTGATGATCGAGTACCATGACAATGAGTGGGGCGTGCCAGTTCATGACGACAGGAAGCACTTTGAGTTCCTTGTCCTGGAAGGGGCGCAGGCCGGGCTTAGCTGGCTGACGATCCTTAAAAGAAGGGAAGGGTACCGCAGGGCCTTTGCGGACTTTGATCCTGAAAAGGTGGCCAGGTTCACCGCCGGGAAGATAAAAAAGCTTCTGGACGATCCGGGGATCATACGCAATAAGCTCAAGGTGGCGGCGGCGGTGGGCAACGCTAAATGCTTTCTGGCCGTCCAAAAGGAGTTCGGAAGTTTTAACGCCTATTGCTGGCGGTTCACCGGGGGCAGGCCGATAGTCAACCGCTGGAGGAGCTTGGGCGAACTTCCGGCGCGCACAAAAGAGTCGGACGCTTTTTCCGCCGACCTGAAAAAACGCGGATTCAAGTTTGTGGGATCAACGATTATCTACGCGCACATGCAGGCGGCAGGCATGGTCAACGACCATATTATCACTTGCCGCCGCCATGGCGAATTGGCGGCCATGGCGCAAAACAGCTTCCCGCGATAGGGCGCGGGAAGCGCGGTCATTTCACACGTTCGATGTACTTGCACTCCATCGTGTCCACCCGCACTTTGTCCCCCGTCGCCACGAACTGGGGCACCATGATCGAAAGGCCGGTCTCCAGCTTCGCCGGTTTCGGTGAGCTTGTGATGGTGGCCGTTTTCATCACCGGAGAGGTCTCTGTGACGGTAAGCTCCACCACGCGGGGCGGCTCCACGCCAAGGGGCTTGCCGTCGTAATATTCCACTTTCACTTTCGTGTTGGGCAGCAGGAATTCGCGCGTCCCCTCAAGTATGTCGCCGCTGAGGAATATCTGCTCGTATGTTTCCGTGTTCATGAAGCAATGGCCGGCCGGATCCTCGTAAAGGTATTCCATCTCGTGCTGTTCAAGCGCGGCGCGCTCCACCTTTTCCTCGGTGCGCAGCCGCACTTCCGTCTGGTTCCCCTGGATCACGTTGCGAAGCTTCACCTGGGCGTACGCGCCCCCCTTGCCGGGCTTCACGTGCTCTGCGGCCATCACGCGCCAAAGCTGCTTGTCGTAGATGATCAGGTAACCGACCCTGATGGAACCGGCGTTGATATAGACCGCCATTTTCAGTCCTTTTTCCTTGTTTGTAAAAACAGCGTTAAATGATACCCGAGCCGGGGGAGTAATACAAGAGCGAGGCCTGTTTTTGTAGAGAGCACATAAACTGTCCGGGTCTGTAGCACATAAACTGTCCGGTTCTATGGTGTATCCAGGAGGAAACGCCATGAAGCGGACAGAGTGGTTACAGGAGACTCGGAAGATGAGGTTTTTAGAGGCGTTAACGGA
>JACRLM010000008.1 GCA_016235255.1 Nitrospinota bacterium
AAGGGCGCGGTGATAAGTCATATGCGGCGTGTCCAGAAATCACCGGACCTGGTGATATCGTACTTCAACGGCGAAACGACGAAATACGCGGCTTGATACATATATAATAATGTCTATATTATTATGAGACGGTTAATAAATTCCACCCGGCTTCATGTAATCCAACAGTCCCGATATGGCCGCTTTGAGCTCGTAGCGGTGCACAACCATGTCCACAAAACCGTGATCCAGCAGGAATTCCGCCCGCTGGAATCCTTCCGGCAAGGTTTCCTTGATAGTCTGCGCGATGACCCTTGGCCCGGCAAAGCAGATGAGCGCGCCCGGCTCGGCGATTATAATGTCGCCAAGCATTGCGAAGCTTGCGGTGACTCCGCCGCTGGTGGGGTCTGCCAGCACCGATATGAAAGGTATTTTCTTCTCCGCCAGCATCCCCGCCGCCGCCGAGGTCTTCGCCATCTGCATAAGGGAAAGTATCCCCTCCTGCATCCTCGCCCCGCCAGAGCAGGAGACCACGATCACCGGGCGGTTATTGGCCAGCCCGCGCTCCATAGTCCTTGTGATCTTCTCCCCCGCCACGGCCCCCATGGAGCCGCCCATGAACTCAAATTCCATGGAGGCGATTTCCACTCCACGGCCGGACATAAGCCCGCTGCCGGAGACCACCGAGTCCTTGCCGCCGGTCTTTTTCTGGCTGGCAAGGAGCCTGTCCTTGTATTTCTTGCTGTCCCGGAACCGCAACGGATCGGAGGAATGCAGGTTGGTGTCCTTTTCCACGAAGGAGCCCTCGTCGAGCAGCAGGGATATCCTGCGGCGCGCGCCGAGCCTGTGATGGTAGTCGCACTTGGGGCAGACGTTAAAGTTGCGCTCGAACTCGGTGTTGTAGATTATCTCCTTGCACCCATCGCACTTGCGCCAAAGCCCGCCGGGGACGCCTCCCTTGCGTGCGATCTTCTCCAGCGGCTTTTTGACCCTTGTGAACCAGCTCACTTTCCGCTCGCCTTCTTGTTTATGGCGTTAAGCCACGCCTTGGCGGAGGCTTCGATCACGTCAGTAGAGGCTCCTTTGCCCACATAAACGTCCCCCCCGATCCATACGCGCAGGGTAACTTCCCCCACGGCGTCTTTTCCCAGACTCACCGAGCGTATATTATATGACAAAAGCTTCCCCGAAATCCCGGTAATCCTTTCGATGGCCCTGTAGGTGGCGTCCACAGGCCCGTCCCCGGTGGCCGAATCGGTGAACTCCTCCTTCCACTTGGCAAGCTTCACCGTGGCGGTGGGGATAGTCCCCGTGCCGGAAGTGGACTGCACATGGAGAAGCTCGTAAACGTGTTCCGCCTTCGAGCCGATCTCCTCGCCCATTATGGCCTCCAGGTCCTCGTCGAATATCTCTTTTTTCTTGTCGGCCAGTTCCTTGAACTTTCCGAAGACTTCGTCGAGCTCCGCCCCCTTGAGCTTAAAGCCCAGGTCTTCCAGCCTTTTTCCCAGCGCGTGCCTGCCGGAATGTTTCCCGAGCACAAGCTTGCTCTTCTTCAGGCCGATGGAGGCGGGGGTCATTATCTCGAAAGTCGTGCGTTCCTTAAGAACGCCGTCCTGGTGGATGCCCGACTCGTGGGCAAAGGCGTTCTCCCCCACGATGGCCTTGTTGGGCTGGACGGGCACGCCGGTGATGGAAGTCAACATGCGGGATGTCTTGAATATTTCCCGGGTGTCCACGCCCACTCCGGCCTTCAGGTAGTCCTTGCGCGTCTTTATCGCCATCACCACTTCTTCCAGGGAGGCGTTTCCGGCGCGCTCCCCGATGCCGTTGACGGCGCATTCTATCTGCCTTGCCCCGTTGGCCACCGCCGCCAGGGAGTTGGCCACGGCCATCCCCAGGTCGTTGTGGCAATGGACGGATATCACCGCCTTCTTGATATTGGGGACGTTCTCGCGGATTGCCGCGATCATTTCGCCGAACTCCTGGGGAATGGCGTATCCCACCGTGTCGGGTATGTTCACCGTGCCGGCCCCTTCGGCGATCACCGCTTCCAGTATTTCATAGAGGAACCTGCGCTCCGTGCGCACCGCATCCATGGCGGAGAACTCCACGTCGGAAACGTGCCCCCGCGCACGGCGGACGGCGGCCACGGCCATTTTCAAAACTTCCGCCCGGGTCTTGCGCATCATGGCCACATGCTGCTCCGACGTGCCGATGAACGTGTGAATCCGCCTGCGTTTCGCCGGTTTCACCGCTTCGGCGCAGGTGTCTATGTCCGCGTCCATGGCGCGGGCCAGCCCGGCGATCACCGGGCCTTTCACAATCTTTGCGATCTTCTTGACGGACTCGAAATCACCCTGTGAAGAGCGGGGGAATCCAGCCTCTATCACGTCCACCTTCAGCTTGGCCAACTGGGTGGCCAGCGTCAGTTTCTCGTCTATGGTCATGGAAAAACCCGGCGCCTGTTCACCGTCGCGCAGGGTGGTGTCGAAAATGATGACTCTGTCTTTTACGGACATTGTTTCTATCCTCTCAATTTCCGGCCTGGAGCGGCTTGCAATGATCTGGCCCCCAGGGGCGGCCGCATCAAGCCCGTTGAATAATATTATATGGACAGACGGTTGGTGTGTATGTTTTTCGCGCTACGGGGCGCGAGGAGGATAAGCCCGCCGGAAAAGATATGTTTAGCGTTCATGGGCTGTAATTTATCACGCGGGCGGCGGGATGGCAATGGTTTTCAAAACACCGTTTCATGGCGGCGCTCTTTCTTTACCAAACGTTAACATGTTACAATTCCTAGCTGACGGTGATCGGCCCTGCGGGCCGAAAACCTGACGATAAAAAGTTGACTGGCGCACGCTTTCGCGGAGCCGGGAATTTTTTTGCGAAAGTGGCGGAACTGGCAGACGCGCTGGACTTAGGATCCAGTGGGAGACCGTGGGGGTTCGAGTCCCCCCTTTCGCACCATGGCGCCCATGGCGGAGCGCGGCGGAATTTATATCATTACCGTGAAGGAGCGTTGTTGAGCGTTGAAGATCGACCTTGTTGAAGTGCAGCCCTGCGTAAAAAGAATCACCGTCTCGGTGCCTGCCGATAAAGTCAGGGAGGAAAAGGCCTCCGTCATAAGCGAAATAGCGGTGAACGCCGCAATCCCGGGATTCCGCAAGGGGCGAGCCCCACGGAAAATGGTGGAAAAGATGTATGACAAGGCGGTGGCGGGGGACGTGGCCCGCCGGATCATAGACAAGGCGTACAAGGAGGCCTTGGAGTCGAACAACCTGCGCCCCGTGGGCGATCCGATGGTGGAAGACATCCGCATGGACGATAACGCGCCGTTTTCCTTCACCGCCACCGTGGAAGTGTTCCCGGAAATCACGGTAAACGACATATCGGGCATAAAGCTTGAGCGCCGCATCCACAAAGTGGCGGACACGGAGATAGACAAGGTCGTCGAGCGGCTCCAGGATCAGCATGCCCGGATGGAGCCTGTGGAAGGCCGGGGCGTGGAGGACGGGGACTTCGCTTTCATAGACTATTCGGCCACAAAGGATGGCCAGCCTGTGCAGCATTTTAACGGCGCCAACCGCCAGACCAATGTTTCCAAGGACTCCATGCTGGAGGGATTTTACGACGGCCTGGCCGGGGTGAAAAAAGGGGAGGAAAAGGAATTCCCCGCGACTCTTCCCAAGGACTTCCCGGACGCGGAACTTGCCGGGGCGCAGGTGCTGTTCAAGGTGAAGGTGCACGAAATCAAGAAAAAGACACTGCCGGCGGCCGATGACGAACTGGCCCGCGAGGTGACCGAGTTTGACACCATGGAGCAATGGCGGGTGGACATCCGCAAGGGGCTTGAAAAGCGGTACGTGGAAATGGCGAACGAGGCGCTTGAGGAAGAGCTGCTCACAAAGCTTATCGAGGCCAATCCTTTCGCGCTCCCCCCCCGCCTTTTGGAAAGCCAGACCCACGCCATGGCGCACCGGGCCGAGGAGCGCTATAAAAGCTACGGGATGGACATGAAAGAGGCCGGGCTGGACCATGACACGCTCCATGAAAAAATGCGCGGGCAGGCCGAGCGGGTGATAAAAGAACAGGTGATACTCGCCGCGTACGAAAAGGCCAGCGGCGTGGAAGTGGGCGAGGAGGAAATCCGACGGGAAGTGGAGAAGATCGCCGGGATGATGGGGCAGCCCGTGGAGGACACGTTCCGCCAGCTGGCCCAGCGCGACGGGCTGGAGGGAGTCGGCAATAAGGCGTTCACCACGAAGGTGTACGGCGAGATGATGAAGAAGTTAACCATCGAAGACAAATTCGTAGAGGAAACCGATGCGAAGTGACAGGAATTACGGGACGGAGCAGTATCCGGCGCGGGCGCAGATGCTCGTGCCGATCGTGGTGGAGCAGACCAACAGGGGCGAGCGCTCGTATGACATATACAGCCGGCTGCTAAAGGACCGGATAGTTTTCCTGGGGACCCCCGTGGACGACCACGTGGCGAACCTCATCATCGCCCAGCTGCTTTTCCTGGAGGCGGACGACCCGGCGCATGACATTTTCCTTTATATCAACAGCCCCGGCGGTATCATCACCTCCGGGCTTGCGATCTATGACACCATGCAATATATAAAGCCGGACATACAGACCATCTGCATAGGCCAGGCGGCCAGCATGGGGGCTGTCCTTCTGGCGGCGGGCACGAAGGGCAAAAGGCACGCCCTGCCAAACAGCAGGATAATGATCCACCAGCCTTCCGGCGGTTTCCAGGGGCAGCAGACCGATATTGAGATACAATCAAAAGAGATAAGGAAACTGCGAGACCGGCTGGAGGAGATACTGGCCAAGCACACGGGCCAGAGCACGGAGGCGGTGAAAAGGGACTCGGACAGGGATTACTTCATGTCCTCGGAGGAAGCCAAGGGCTATGGACTGGTGGACGAGGTGATAGTGTCCCGGCCGGACTGGAAAAGGGAAAAGAAGCAGGAAGACATCTGACGGGCGCCTTTGCAGCCCGCCGGACGCGGCCATAAGGTCCCGGTGAACAGCATTTAACAGGAGCGGTTATGGGCAAGACTACAAGGCAAGAGGGTTCTCTTCGCTGTTCGTTCTGCGGCAAGAGCCAGGCCGAGGTGAAAAAGCTTATCGCCGGCCCCACTGTGTACATATGCGACGAGTGCATAGACCTGTGCAACGAGATCATCATGGAGGAGTGGAACCACGAGAAGGGGGCCTCCTCCACCCATGTTCCAAAGCCGCATGAGATAAACAAGTTCCTGGACGACTATGTGATCGGGCAGGAGTACGCCAAGAAGGTGCTTGCCGTCGCGGTGTACAACCACTACAAGAGGATTGACGCGAACCTGAACGCCGACGGGGTGGAGCTCCAGAAGAGCAACGTGTTGCTCATCGGCCCCTCCGGCTCCGGCAAGACCCTGCTGGCCCAGACCCTGGCCAAATTGCTCAACGTTCCATTTACCATGGTGGACGCGACCACCCTCACCGAGGCCGGTTATGTGGGCGAGGACGTGGAGAACATAATCCTCCGGCTCTGCCAGGCGGCGGACTTTGACATCGAGCGGGTGGAGAAAGGGATCATCTATATAGACGAGATAGACAAGATATCCCGCAAGTCCGAAAATCCCTCGATAACGAGGGACGTTTCCGGCGAGGGTGTGCAGCAGGCGCTTCTGAAAATAATAGAAGGGACCATCGCCTCCGTCCCGCCGCAGGGTGGGCGCAAGCATCCCCACCAGGAGTTTTTGCAGGTGGACACTTCCAACATACTGTTCATCTGCGGCGGCGCGTTCGTGGGGCTGGACAAATTGATAGAGCACCGCATCGGCAAAAAGGTGATGGGCTTTGGCGCCAAGCTTAAGGACAAGAGGGACACCTCCACAAACGAGCTTTTGCGGCAGACCCAGCCGGAGGACCTTTTGAAGTTCGGGCTTATCCCGGAGTTCATCGGCCGGCTGCCGGTGGTGGCCACGCTGGACGACTTGGACGAATCGTCCATGATCCGCATCCTCATGGAGCCGAAGAACGCCATAATAAAGCAGTTCCAGAAGTTCCTGGAGATGGAAGGGGTGAAGCTGAAATTCACCGACGGCGCCCTGAAGGCCATATCCCGCGAGGCGGTAAAGCGCAAAACCGGCGCCCGCGGCCTGCGCGCCATACTGGAGGAAGTGATGCTCGACCCGATGTACGACATGCCCGCCATGAACGGGGTGACCGAGTGCATAGTCAACGAAGACGTGATATCCAGGCGCGAATCGCCGTTGCTGCTTTACGAAAAACAGGACGAGAAGCAGGCGAGCTGACATTTTGCGCGTCCTGGCAAACCTTTAACCCGTGACAGGTCTTTCGCCAACAACCTGTCTTTTGCATAAAGAATCGCATGAATCCACCTGAAGAGAACGATATCAACTGGGACGAAACAGTCCCCATGCTCCCGCTTCGGGACATTGTGGTGTTCCCTGGCATGACGGCGCCGCTTTTCGTCGGAAGGAAAAAATCGATCGCGGCGCTCGACCACGCTTTCACCACGCCGTCGCGCCACATAATGCTGGCCTCCCAGAAGGACGCCGCCCTGGACGATCCTTCGCAGAAGGACATAAACAAGGTCGGGTGCGTCGCCGAAGTCTCCCAGATCCTGCGTTTGCCCGACGGGGCCATCAAGGCGCTGATCATCGGTAAAAAAAGAGGGCGCATACTCGAATTCGTCAAGGGGGAGAACCATCTTCTTGTGAAGTGCGAGCCCCTGGCGGAAACCTCCGCCGGGCCGGAACAGGCCTCGGCCGCGTTGAGCCTGGCCAAGACCCTGTTTGACAAATACTCCAAGCTGAACCAGAACGTCCCCCGGGAGGCGGTGGACGCCTTAAAGGGGATGGACGACGCCGGGCAGTTCGCCGACGCGGTGGCGGCCAACGTGATACCCCGCATAGAGGACAGGCAAAAGGCTCTCGAAGCGCTGGACGTGAAGTCGCGGCTGGAACTGCTCATCTCCAGCCTGCAGGAGGAGATCGAAATACTCCAGCTGGAGCGCAAGGTCCGCAACCAGGTGAAAAAGCAGATGGAAAAGTCGCAGCGCGACTACTATCTGACCGAGCAGATGAAGGCGATCCAGAAGGAACTGGGCAAAGGAGACGGCGAAAGGGGCGAATTCGCCGAGCTAAAGGACAAAATCCTGAAGGCCAAGATGCCCAAGGAAGTGGAGAAGAAGGCGCTAAAGGAGCTTTCCAAGCTCGAACAGATGCCGCCGATGAGCGCTGAAGGGACGGTGTCCCGCAATTATATCGACTGGCTTGTGGACGTGCCGTGGAGCGCCACCACGCAGGACAAGCTGGACATCGCCGAAGCGGCGAAAATACTGGACGAGGATCACTATGGGCTCGATAAGGTCAAAGAGCGGATACTTGAATATCTTTCCGTGCGCAAACTCGTGGAAAAGATGAAAGGCCCGATCCTGTGCTTCGCCGGGCCGCCGGGTGTGGGCAAGACTTCCCTTGGCAAGTCCATCGCGAGGGCCATGGGGCGCAAGTTCGTGCGCTTCTCTTTGGGAGGGGTGCGCGACGAGGCGGAGATCCGGGGCCACAGGCGCACATACATCGGCTCGCTGCCGGGACGCATCATACAGTCCATGAAAAAAGCGGGGACGAAAAACCCGGTGCTCATGCTCGACGAGATAGACAAGGTGGCCTCCGACTACAGGGGGGACCCCGCCGCGGCGCTATTGGAGGCGCTCGACCCGGAGCAGAACGTGGCGTTTAACGACCATTATCTGGAGGTGGACTACGACCTTTCGGAGGTGATGTTCATCACCACCGCCAACGCGCTGCACACCATCCCCCGCCCGCTCATGGACCGGATGGAGGTGATAAGCATCCCCGGCTATACCGACGGGGAAAAGGAAAACATCGCAACAAAGTACCTCATCCCCAAGCAGGTGGCCGAGCACGGGCTTGCGAAGGACTCGCTGGCGATCTCGCCGGAGGCCCTGCGCAAGATCATCCGCAACCACACCCGCGAGTCGGGCGTGCGCAACCTGGAACGGGAACTGGCCGCGGTTTGCAGGAAGGCGGCCCGCAAGACAGCCGAGAAAGCCGGGGGGGGGAAGTCCGGGACGAAAGCGCGGAAGATCGAGGTGACGGCGCAGAACCTGGTGGACTACTTGGGCGAGATAAAATTCCGCGACGAGCTGAAGGAGGCAAAGAGCGGGACCGGCGTGGCCACCGGCCTGGCGTGGACGGAGCTTGGCGGCGCGATGCTCAAGATAGAGACCACCATCATGGACGGCAAAGGCAAATTCATCCTCACAGGCAAGCTTGGCGATGTGATGAAAGAATCGGCCCACGCGGCCCTGTCATACATCCGGTCGCGCGGCAAGGAGTTCGGCCTGAAGAAGGGATTCCAGGAAAAGATCGACATCCACATCCACATCCCCGAAGGAGCGACGCCAAAGGAAGGCCCGTCGGCCGGGGTGACATTGGCGGTGTCCATGGTGTCGGCGCTTTTGAACATACCGGTGAGCAACGAAGTGGCGATGACCGGGGAGATTACGCTGCGCGGACAGGTGCTGGCCATCGGCGGCCTGCGCGAAAAGCTCCTTGCGGCCAACAGGGCAGGCGTCAAGACCGTGCTGATACCCGAGGAGAACGAGAAAGATTTAAAGGACGTGCCCGCCAACGTCAAGCAGGGGCTTTCCATAGCGGTGGTGAAAAACATGGACGAGGTGATAAAGCTGGCGCTGACATCTTCGCCATGGAAAAAAAAGGTAAAGAAAGCCGAGCCGCTAAAGCACCCGCGCGTGAAACACCGCCCCACTCCCGGATCGGCCGGAGTTGCGTTGAACTAGGCTCTGAACAGCGCCGCCATGCGCCGCCCGTGGCGCAAGTCCGGAATCTGGAATAGGCGGAGGGAGGCATCTCTAATCCGAACTCTATGCTTTCCATTCTTAATCCCCATGTTTAATATTGTTATCAGCCGGATCACTTTTATCGCATAAGCGGGAAATTTAATGGGTATCGCCACGGACATTATAATGCTGGTCGTGGCCGCGTTTTTCTGCGGCCTTGCCGCTCAAAGACTGGGCCAGCCACTTATACTCGGATATATTTTCGCCGGGATACTGCTTGGCCCGAACACGGGCGGATTCGCGGTGTCCAACATCCACGAAATCGAAAAGCTGGCTGAAATAGGCGTGGCTTTGCTGCTGTTCGGGCTGGGGCTGGAATTTTCCTTCAAGGACCTGCGCGCGGTGAAATGGGTGGCTCTTGCCGGGACGCCGGCGCAGATCATGGTAACAGTGGCAATGGGGCTTGCCATCGGCATGTTCTGGGGGTGGGACTGGAAGACCTCCATGTGGCTCGGGGCGCTCATATCCCTTTCGAGCACCATGGTGATTTTAAAGACACTGATGAACCAGGGATGGATCGGGACGCTTTCCAGCAAGGTCATGGTGGGGATGTTGATCGTCCAGGACCTTGCCGTGGCGCCGATGATGATAATTCTTCCGCAGTTGAGCGCTCCCACGCCGGACATTTCCGCCCTTGGCCACGCGCTCCTGAAAGCGGCCGTTTTCATCGGACTGATGATGCTTTTCGGCGCAAGGCTCCTGCCCAAATTGCTGGGGCATATAGCCAGGCTTGGATCACGGGAGCTGTTCCTGCTCACCGTGACGGCGATAGGCCTTGGCGTTGGCTATGGCACTTATTTGGCCGGGCTGTCATTCGCCTTCGGCGCCTTCGCTGCCGGGCTTGTGCTAAACGAGTCCGATTACGGGCACCAGGCCTTAAGCGACATTATTCCGATAAGGGACCTTTTCGGACTTCTGTTTTTCGCCTCCGCCGGGATGCTTCTGGATCCGGCGTTTCTTTTTGAACATTGGAGGGAAGTGGCGGCGCTGACGCTTATTGTCAGCGTTGGAAAGGGGGGAGTGTTCTGGCTGATATCGCGGGCATTCGGGTATGGAAATGTGGTCCCGCTGGCGGTGGGCCTTGGCCTTTTCCAGATAGGGGAGTTTGCGTTCGTCCTGGCTACCATGGGCGTTTCCACAGGTTCCATCGACGCGAACCTGTTTTCCCTCGTGCTGTCCACCGCCATCATAACGATGATAATCACCCCCATCGTATCCGGGCAGACGGAGCGGCTTTACGCGGTCCAGAAGCGCATTTTCCCGCAAAAACCATTTCCGCTCATTGGCGTCTCTGAAACCGGGCTTGAAGGACATGTTGTAATAGCCGGTGGGGGGCGCGTCGGCTTCCACATCGCCCAAGTGCTAAAAAGAATAGGCCGCCAATTCATTATAATCGAGCTGGACCCGCGCCGGGTGGAGCAGGCGAAAGAAGAGGCCATGCCAGTGGTGTTTGGCGACGCCACGCACGAACTGGTCCTCAACGTGGCGAGGGTGAGGCAGGCGTGCCTGCTTCTTGTGACCACCCCTTCCATAGTGGTGGCAAGGGGGGTGGTGGCCCAGGCCAAGCGCATGAACGAAAAGCTTGATGTCATCGCCAGGACGTCGGCGCCGGACCATCTTGCCATGTTCAAAAGCTTGGGAGTGTACGAGGTCGTTTTGCCGGAATATGAGGCCAGCCTGGAAATGACGCGGCAGGCCCTGCTCCACCTGCGAGTCCCTCCCGCCGACGTTTACCGCTACGCCGACGCCATCCGCAGGGAGCTGTACACTCCCCTTTTCAACCGGGGCAAGGAGTATGCCCTGCTGTCCCAACTGCGCAGGGCCGATGATCAATTCGATTTGAGATGGGTGGAGCTGGCCGCAAACAGCCCAATGGCCCATAAGACAATAGAGGAAAACGAAATACGGAGAAACACCGGCGCTTCTGTGGTGGGTGTGATACGGGACGGTGAATTGACGGCAAATCCCGGTTCAGATTTTCGCTTCTTGCCCAAGGACATGGTGGGGGTAATCGGCGGAGAAAGCGCCCGGGAAGCTTTCAGGAAAATGGCGGAACCAGGCTCCGCCGAAGCTGCGGCGGACTGAATCACGTCGGCCAGATTTTCTCGTTCCGGATCAGCATCCACATCTCCGGATCAGCATCCACATCTCCGGATTTGGCAGGGGCTTGAACCCCACTTTCGAATATACCCCCTGCGCGTCCTTGGTGGCCAGCAGCCACATGTAAACGTCCTTGAATTCGGGATGATCGAACACAAAGCGGACCATGGCCTGGGCTATCCCTTTGCTCCGGTGGCTCTCTTCCACATAGATGTCCATGAAATAGGCGAACCGCATTTTGTCGCTTACCACGCGCAAATATCCAACTTGGCCTTTGGAGTTATAGCAGCCGACGACTATGCTTGAGTTTTGCGCGCCGCGCACAATCTCATCTCTCTTGATCCCAGGGCTCCAATATGTTTTGGAAAGCCAGTCTTCGAGAAGGTCGAAGTTTAATCTGCCGAAAGAATCGTCTATCTCGTAAACATTGTTGTGTTGGATCATCATGGCCCTGCATGCCCAAAAATGAACATAAAATGGATTTTACAACAAAAAAACCGGAGCGTTATTTATCCGCCCCGGCTTAACTACTCAACGCTTCCCCGTGGCCGCCCGGCCACGGTCCTATTATCGCTCCCTACTTGCCCGCCGGAACCTTCACCGCTATGAAGTGAGTGTTCTTCCCGCGTTTGACCAGCAGCAACGCCACGTCGCCGGGCTTAGACTTGCCCACGGCGGACTTGTATGAGGCCACGTCCCGCACTGTCTGCTTGTTCGCCTCGGTGATGATGTCCCCCGGGTGTATGCCCGCGGCGGCGGCAGGCCCTGCCGGGTCCACCTTCTTTACGACAACACCGGCGGTCCCTTCCGCGTCCAGTTTCTTGGCGATGTCCGGTGTGAGCTTGTCCACAGTAAGCCCGATGGAGCTTTCCTGCTCCACCTCCGGCCTGGCCGGTTTTTCCTCATCATCAGGCATTTCAGCCAGGGAAAGGGTGAACATTTTCTCCGATCCGTCCCGCACAATCTTCACCTTTACGGATATGCCCGGCTTGACGGCGCCCACCAGCTTTGGCAACTGGTCGTTGCTGTCCACGGCCTGGCCGTTGAACTCCACAATCACGTCCCCCCGCTTGATCCCGGCCTTGTCCGCCGGTGATCCCGGGAAAACGTCCCCCACCAGCGCCCCTTTGGAGGACTTCAGGTTAAGCGCGCCCATGAGCTCCGGGGTGATCTTCTGTATCATCACCCCAAGCCACCCGCGCGACACCTTGCCTTTTTTAAGCTCTGCGTAAATGTCCTTCACCGAGTTGGCCGGCACGGCAAAACCGATCCCGATGTTCCCCTGCGAAAATCCGCCGGTGTAAATCGCGGAGTTGATGCCGATGACATCCCCGTTCATGTTAAGCAGCGGCCCGCCGGAATTGCCGGGATTTATGGAAGCGTCCGTCTGGATGAAATCGTCGTACGGCCCGGCGCCGATGGCCCGCCCCTTGGCCGACACCACCCCCACGGTGACCGACTGCGAGAAGCCGAACGGATTGCCGATGGCCATCACCCATTCACCCACCTCCACCTTGGACGAATCGGCCAGGGCGAGGGTGGGCAGCTTTTTGCCGGGCGATATCTTGATCAGCGCGATGTCCGTCTTCGGGTCCGTCCCGATCACTTTGGCCGGGAATTCCTTTTCGTCGCCGCCGTTATGCCCGTCGCCAAAAGTGACGATCACCTCGTCCGCCTGCTCCACAACATGGGCGTTGGTGAGGATATATCCGTCCTCCTCCACCACAAATCCGGAGCCCAAGCTCTGGCGAACCTGCTCTTTGGGCATCTCGCGGTACCACGGGAAGAACCTGTCGTAAAACTCCTTCATCCTCTCGTCTTCCATCTCCGGCGAGGGCATGGAGCGCGTTTTCACCTTCTGCTTTGTGGAGATGTTCACGACCGCCGGGGTCCGTTCCTTCGCGATTTTCGTGAATATGTTCCCGGGAAGTTCGCCCCCCTGCGAGGCTATCGCCGGGGTGGCGATGGAAGGATCGGCCACCGGAGAGCGCGGCGGGGCAAGATACGCCCCAGCCACCGCGCCGGTCATGACAAGTCCCAGTCCCAATGCAAACCATCTTGCCTGCGAACGCCAGTTTTTCAAGGCCCACCTCACCTTAATATTTGATCCGATTTTCACCAACTCTTCCCATATTCGCATTATAACATAGCCATTATCAGTCATATTATAAGGACATAAGGCGGGATTTTAGGCTCGGCCCTTTTCCTGTATAATATATACATCGTTCCAACTTATGCCTTCATATTATCCTCGGCGAAGGTTAATTTTATGAGTTTGCCAGCATGCTGAAAAGCCCCCTCAGAGTTCTTGTAATAATCGCCTCGACGTTGTTTATCGCCGAAACAGTGATAATGTTGGTATTTATAATATTGCCTCCGCTAAATCCCGTCCTCGAAATGTTGCTGGACGCAGGTATGGTGACGATTTTCACGTTTCCCGTGATTTACCTTTTTGTGTATACGCCCATGGACCGCAACATCGCCGAACTTAAAAAGGCGGAAGCCAGAATGCGTGAATTTAGCGGCGAGCTTGAAAAGAAAGTGGGCGAGCGCACGGAGGATCTGAAATGGGAAGTGCTGGAGCGCACAAGGGCTGAAGAAGACGCCCGCAAGAGCAAGGTGCGTCTGGAGCTTATTGTTGAAACCATCGCGGAAGGCATTTACATAGTAAATGACGATGGGAGGATAGTCTTCGCCAACAGCGCCTCGGAAAAAATGTTCGGCATGCCAAGGGAGAATTTGTATGCCCGCAGTTATAACGACAAAAGATGGAAGGTTTTCAAACCAACCGGCGAGCCTTTGAGCAAGGGGGATTATCCTTTCGAAATAGTCAAGGCCACCGGCAAGCCTGTATACGGGATAGAAATAGCCGCGGTTCGCCCTGAAGGAATCATGGCGATTATCCAGATAAACGCGGTTCCATTGAAAGACAGTTCGGGAAAGTTCCTTGGCATGGTGGCCTCCCAGCGGGACATCACAGAGATGAAGCTTGCGAACGAATCGCTCCGGGAATCGGAGAAAAAATACAAAGCGCTCATAGATGGCGCCAGTGACGCGATATTGATCGCGCTTCCGGACGGCAGGATACAGGAGGCTAACAGGCGGGCGGAGGCGCTGTTCGGCTACACGGACAGCGAACTTCGCGGCATGGATTTCAATATCCTCGCTCCGCCGGGAAAGCTGGAGGGACTTACCGAGGCGTTCCGGCGGCTTGTCACGGAAGGTGGAACCATTTTTTTGCATGATTCCTCCATTCTGCGGAAAGATGGCAAGGAGATTCCGGTGGACATTTCCGGTTCCGCGGTGGAATATTCCGGCAAAAGAATAATCCAGGGGTTGTTCCGTGACATGACCCAGCAGAGGCTTGCAGAGGAGTCTTTGCGCCAGGCGCACCGCGAAAATGAACAACTCATAGCCGCGATGCCTTCCATTTTCATCGGTGTGGACGAGTTGGACGTCATCAAGCGCTGGAACACGGAGGCAGAGATCGCTTTCAACATCGGAGCCGACGCGGCGCTTGGCGGGCCGTTTGTAAATACGCGGATACAATGGGACTGGCCTGAAATCCTCCAATACATTTGCATGTCAAGGGATAGCGAAAGAACCATTCGCGCGCATGATATAAAATATATGCGGAAAGATGGCAAGAACGGTTTTCTGGACATGACTTTCACGCCGATTTTCGGCGAGCGCGGCAAATGGAACGGATTCCTGGTCCTGGCCGCCGACATCACGGAGCGCAAAGTTATGGAAAGCGTTTTTTCGCAGGCGCAAAAGCTGGAGGCCATCGGCCAACTGGCCGCAGGCATCGCCCATGAGATAAATACGCCCATACAGTACGTTGGCGACAATTTGCGGTTTCTCGAGGACGCTTTCCGGGAAATAGACCACCTTATTTGCGAATACGCCATGGTGAGCGATTCAGCCGCCGAGGGGCGCGTTTCCCCGGAATCGGCGAAACTGGCGGCCAGTCTCGCGCAATCCATGGATGTAAATTTCCTGCGGGAGGAAATACCACGGGCCGTGGCCCAGTCGCTCGACGGCGTGGGAAGGGTCGCCACGATAGTGCGGGCCATGAAGGATTTTTCGCATCCAGGCGTGGAGGGAAAAACAGCGGTGGACATCAACAAGGCCATCGAAAGCACTGTCACCGTTTCGCGCAACGAGTGGAAGTATGTGGCCGACGTTGTTACGCAATTCGATCAGGAACTTCCCCTCGCCCCGGTGGTGGCCGGGGAATTCAACCAGGTGATTTTGAACCTTATCGTAAACGCCGCCCACGCGATAGCAGACGTGGTCGGCGACGGATCACGCAGCAAGGGGACAATCACCATAGGAACCCGCAAACTGGACAATGGGGTGGAAATACAGTTGGCCGACACGGGGGCCGGGATTCCGGAAAGCATCCGCCATAAGATATTCGACCCCTTTTTCACCACCAAAGAGGTCGGCAAGGGCACCGGCCAGGGTCTTGCCCTGGCCAGATCCGTGATTGTTGACAAGCATGGTGGTTCCATTTCCTTCGATTCGGAGCCTGGCAAGGGAACTGTTTTCACAATCTGGCTGCCTCTTGAAAACGCCGGAAAAGGACATGTACAGTGACTCTGAAGAAACGCGTGCTTTTCGTTGATGACGAGCCGAACATCCTTTCCGGCCTGAGACGTATGTTGTGGGGGATGAACGATCAGTGGGACATGGCTTTCGCCAGCAGCGGGGCGGAGGCGCTGTCCATTCTCGCCTCGGCCCCCCACGACGTTGTGGTGACCGACATGAGGATGCCCGGCATGGACGGAGCCGAACTGCTGGCGGAGATTATCAAGAAATATCCGCACATCATCAGAATCGTGCTCTCCGGCCAGTCCGAAATGGAGGCGATATTAAAATCTGTCGGGCCGACACATCAATACCTGTCCAAACCGTGCGACGCTGAAACGATCAAGCAGGTGATCACAAGGGCCTGTTACATGCGCGACGCCCTGGCCAGCGACTCGCTGAAAAACGTAGTAACTCAATTGAAAGCGTTGCCAAGCCTGCCGGCGCTTTACCTGAATATCATGGATTGCCTTAAAACTCCGGACTGCTCGCTCAACAAAATAGGCGAGATCGTCTCTAGTGACATTAGCATGTCCGCAAAGATTCTCCAGCTTGTCAATTCCGCGTTTTTCGGCCAGCCCAGGCGAGTGTCCGACGTGGGGTTTGCCGTTTCATTGCTGGGAATAGATACGATAAGGGCTCTTGTGCTGTCAACCCAGGTGTTTACCCAGTTTGAGGCGCGCAAACTGGAAAATTTGAAACTTGGCGGGCTGTGGAGCCACAGCCTTATTATTGGCACGGTGGCAAGGGACATCGCCAAGTCGGAAAGCAAGGACAAAAAACTGGTGGATGACACGTTTATGGCCGGGCTTCTGCACGATATAGGAAAGCTGGTGATCGCCAACAACATGCCGGATCAATACAGGGAGATTCAGGCAATCTCGTTAAAAGAGAGGATCAGCCTTGACGATGCCGAGTTTAAAGTGCTTGGAGCGTCCCATGCCGAGATTGGCGGATACCTGCTGGGATTGTGGGGCCTTCCAGATCCCATAGTGGAGGCGGTATTCTTCAATCATTCCCCCGGCTGTAGCGCGGTGAAGCAATTTTCCCCCTTGGTGGCGGTTCATGCCGCGGACTGTTTTTGCCTGAACACGATGGCCGACGAATCAGAGCCTAACGGGCCGGCCTCCTGCCTGGATTTTAATTATATAAAGGAAATTGGAATGGAAGAAAAACTGCCCGCGTGGGAGCAAATCTACCGGCGGGCCATGGAAAAGGCCGCGCTCAATGAATGAAAAGATACTATGCGTGGACGATGATCCGAACATCCTGTCCGGTTTCAAGCGCAGCCTGAGCCGCAGGTTCGCCCTGGATACGGCCCTCGGGGGTGAGGAAGGATTGGAGGCCGCCGCCAAAAACGGGCCTTACGCTGTTATAGTTTCGGACATGAGAATGCCCGGGATGGATGGCGTCCGCTTTTTGGCTAAAGCGCGGGAAATTTCCCCGGATAGCGTGCGGATGATGCTGACCGGTTACGCCGACATAAACAGCGCAATGGACGCAGTGAACGAGGGGAACATCTTCCGGTTCCTGACCAAACCATGCCCACCGGAGGTCTTCGCCAAGGCGCTTGACGACGGAATCGCCCAATACAGGCTTGTAATAGCCGAACGTGAGCTTCTGGAAAAAACGTTAAGTGGCTCCGTCAAGGCGCTGGTGGACATTCTGTCCATGGTGAATCCCGCGGCGTTCGGCAGGGCGGCGCGGATAAGGAAATACGCTAAACATATAATCGCGAGGCTAAACCTTTCGCAAACATGGCGGATCGAATTGGCCGCCATCCTGTCCCAGATAGGTTGCGTGACCATACCGCCTGACACCATCGAAAAATATTACGCCGGTCAGCCGCTCAACGGCGACGAGTTGCAGATGCTCGCCGCGCACCCGATGGTGGCGTTTGATTTGCTTGTTAAAATACCGCGTCTGGAGCAGGTGGCCATGATGATAGGCGCTCAACAAAAACCTTTCGGCGAATATAACGAAACCCGCGAGCCGCGTGACAGGCCGGAAGAAGAGCTTGGCGCACAGATTCTCAAAGTGGCGGTGGAGATGGACAGGCTGGTATCCCACGGCTCCGGGTTTGGCAAGGCTGTGGACGAAATGATGAAGGGCGGGCAGGAATACGACCCTTCGCTTGTGACGGCGCTTCGTGGGGTGGAGCCGGCCAAGGCGGCAAAAATCGCCGGGCTGGTGAAAATAAGGGACTTGGCGGTCGGCATGATAATAGGTGAAGACCTTTACTCCAAAAGCAACATGCTCCTTCTGCCGAAGGGACAGGAGATAACCTTCACCATGCGCGAGCGTATCAAGAATTTGTGGCGCAATGGCCTCGTGGACGATCAGATCAGGGTGTTGTTCGACATTCATGAGCGGCCTGAATTAAACGGCTCCGGACTGCGGTGACCAGGGTTTCGCGCATTCCGCGTTAAGCAAATATTCGCTGTTCATCAATTTATTGATTAATGTACAATGCCCGGACGCTAAAATTAGGGTTTGCAAATATCGTTATGGACATGAAATCGTTGAAATTCCTTCTTGCCGATGACAGCAAGATAATAAGGAGCATGGTAAAGACCGCCCTGACAGGGATGGGGGTGACGGACATTTCCGAGGCCTCCGATGGAAACGAGGCTTTGGCGGCGCTGGCCAAAGAGCGGTTCGACGTGATGGTGCTGGATATCATGATGCCGGGGCTTACCGGCCTGGAAACTCTCGCCAAAATACGCTCCGGAGACGGGCCGAACAAGGGCATCCATGTTTTCATGGTGACTGGCGAGGCGAAAAGGGAATTTATCCACCAGGCTGTGAAGCTTGGAGCGAAGGGTTATATAGTCAAGCCTTTTGAAATTGATGACCTTGCCAAAAGGATCAAAGACGTTCTCGAAAGATTGTATCCGGCGAAACCCTGAAAGATTGCGCCTTTAAATCCCGTTTCCCAAACCGGCCGGCGGCTGGCCGGCTGATGCGCGGAGGGTGTGGATGTTTTTCCTTATTGCCTTCTCGATCTACGCGGGCGCCCATCTGTATATAGGCTCGCGGATCATCCCGGTGGCAAAGCTGCCGGTCATATGGAAGTCCATCGCGTGGGTGGGGCTCGGCCTTCACACGCTGCTGGTGCCGGCCATGTTTTTCCTAAGATCCGGTGGATACTGGCCGCCATGGCTTGAATACTATTATTTCGCCGTTTTCACCGGCGCGGGCTTCATGGCAATCCTGTTCCCGCTGTTGCTTGCGCGGGACGCGGCATGGCTGCTCACCCGGATTGCCCGTTCGGCGGCGGCCAAGGCCGTGGGCGGGAAACCATTGCGGACGGATCCGGCCAGAAGGCGGTTCATGCTCAACGCGCTTAACACAGTATTCGTCGGGGCGGCTTCCGGCGTGGCGGGCGTCGGCGTTTCCAATGTGCGCAGGCCTCCGGCGGTTGTCCACGTCACAGCGCCTGTGCCGGGATTGCCGGAGCAATTCGATGGATTTACCATCGCCCAGATCACCGACGTTCATTTAAGCCCAACGGTGCGCGGCGATTATCTTTCGCTTGTGGTGGACATTGTCAACGGGCTGGACGCGGATATCGTGGCCGTTACAGGGGACATGGTGGACGGATACGTCAACGAGCTTGCCGGCGACGTGGAAAGCCTCTCCAGGCTCAAGGCCCGTGAGGGGGCTTTCTTTGTCACAGGCAACCACGAGTATTATTGGAACGGGCCTGCATGGGTGGACAAAATGCGCGGGCTGGGCCTTACGGCGCTGGTTAACCAGAGCGTGGCTGTGGAGCGTGGCGGGGCCACGGCGTTGATCGCAGGACTGCCGGACCACATGGCAGGCAAGGACATTCCAGGCCATGCGCCAGACCCGCGCAAAATCATCAAAGAGGCTCCGGCGCACGGTTTTAAGATAATGCTGGCCCACCAGCCCAGAAGCGCCATATATTCGGCCGAGGCCGGATTTGACATTATGATCTGCGGCCACACCCACGGCGGCCAGTTCTTTCCGTGGAATTACATCATCCCGCTTTTTCACCCGGTGCCCACGGGGCTTAGCGTTTACCGGGGGATGACCGTATATGCCAGCCCCGGCACAGCCTACTGGGGGCCGCCTATGCGGGCAGGGACGCGGTCTGAAATAACGCTGATCACCCTTGCCAGGGCAGGCGGCGGCAGGCGCGCAACCTGAAGTGAAACGGACAGTATGGGCGGCGGCGATGGCTCTGGCAGCCATTTCCGCGTTTGCCATAATGGAGAAGGTCAAAACAGGGGACTCGTTCTGCGTTTCATGCCACCTGGCGGACGGGAAAGCGATGCATGGCGGGAAGCATGACGCCATGACCGCAAAGCCAGCCCGAAGCCTTGCCGGAACGCATTACCAGCTTGCGGGGGGCGATGGGCAGGGTTGCTACAATTGCCACAAGGGTGAATCGCTGGCCGGGCGGGCCGAAGTGTTCACGCTGGAAATCAGGAACACCGCCAAACACTTTTTCGCCACGTCAAAAGAGCCGGAAAGGGCGCGCAGGATAATCGAGGATTCCTATTGCCTGCGATGCCACATGAATATTGCGTCAAAATCGCCGGAATACGCTTTCCACAGTTTCAAGGCTCACGCCGGGATATTAAAGCCATCCTGCCAGGAGTGCCACAGGTTCCATGCGCCCCAAGGCGCGGAAGGAACATTCCTCGATAAAGCAAAGATCATGGCGCAGTGCGGGATATGCCACAAAGCGCCAGATCAAAGCCCCTTTGTCCGCCGTTCGCTGGGCCTTTAGCGCCAGCGCGCCCCGGCCTTAAAGCTCTTTTCAACTTTCATCGCTGTGATGGACATTGCCGGAAGAGCCGTGGATGATTCCGGCCAGGCCGGATATCATCGCCTGCAAAGACTCCGCCTGCGAAGCCAACTGTACGCTGGCCGCGGACGATTGCTCGGCGATGGCCGCGTTGCTCTGCGTCACCTTGTCCATCTGGTTGATCGCCTCCTTCACCGCGGAAACTCCCTGCGCCTGCTCGGCGGAGGCGGCGGCGATCTCTTTTATAATGCTGGCCACCTTCCCGGCGCTGTCATTGATCGCCCGAAGAGCCGTCACAGCGCCGTTGACGATGTCCACCCCTTCGTTGGAGCGGACCACGGCGTTCTGGATAAGCTGGGTGGTGTCCTTGGCCGCCGCGGCCGACCGCTGCGCCAGGTTCCGGACCTCCTCGGCCACCACGGCGAAACCCTTCCCATGCTCGCCGGCCCTGGCCGCTTCCACCGCCGCGTTGAGCGCCAGCAGGTTAGTCTGGAAAGCTATCTCCTCGATCACCTTGATGATCTTGGACACCTCGCCGCTGCTATGCTTTATGGAATTAATGGACGTGACCATGCTTTCCATGGCGTCGTTGCCGCTTTTGACCAGCTTGGCGGTGGCCTCCATCATTTCGTTGGCGGCCTCCGCGCTCTGGGCGTTATGCTTCACCCGGTTGGCGATCTCCTCCATGGATGCGGACGTCTCTTCAATAGACGACGCCTGCTCGGTGGCTCCTTCCGCCAGGCTCTGCGACGCGCCGGACACCTGGTTTGCCGCGTCAGACACCTGGTTGGACCCCTCGGTCACATCCTTGGCTATCGACTCCACCGGCTTTATCACCGTCAGCCGTATCAGATACACCACCACCGCGCTTGCGATCAGGATCACCAGCAGCGATGCGACGACGGTCTGCACGATGATGGAATTGACCTGGCTGTCCAGCGGCTTTAAGTCCATGATTATCTGGAAGGCTCCGTGCAAGTCGCCCTCTTTCTTCCCGTCCTTCTTGAATCCGACCGGGTCCACATCGCTGGGCTGGGCGCCCGGCGGAACGTCCGTTGCGACGCCGTGGCAGACAAGGCATTCCTTTGTCAGCTTCACCGCCCTCATGTACCGGAACACGTTGTCCTTTTCGTCCACGCCGGAAACTTCCATCGCCCCGCTTTGCTGCAACTGCCGTATGAGCTGCTTTTCCGTCTCCGATTCGGGATTGTAATTTTTATTCCGGGCGTCAAACCTGGTGGGCTTGAACTTGAAATGGCTCTCCTCCGCCCCCGCCTGCGCCGCCTTGAACGCCCAGACCACCGGTATGCCGGTGTTGTAGTACCTTGTCTGCCGCAATTTATCGAAGAACGCGTCGGAGCCGGAAGGTATCCCCTCCAGGTCTTTTAGCGCTTCGGCAAGCATCTCGTCAAGCTTGACTGCGTTGTATTTGAACATCGCCTCCGCGGCGGCCATCCTGGCGTTCTCGGCCATGCGCCCGATTGCCTTCGCCTTGTAGAACATCTCGTCGAGGGTATTCTTCTTGAAAGTGTTAACGTAGAACACCGCCAGCGCCATGGATGAAACGAAAAGAGAAAGCGCTATTCCGACGATGATCTTGTTCTGAAGGCTCAGGTTCTTCATGCAGGTGTCACCTTGTAATAATAATGATCATAAAATTAACGATCCTGCCTGCTCGTGAACAACAATGCCCGGCTGGACTCAATAGCAATATAAAAAGTCTATCTATTGTCCTTGTTCCAGGAGATTTATTCAACCGCAAAGTATTAAAAGTCAAGAGGATAAGATGCATTAATTATACTTTTTATCAACAAATTTCACTCCATTAACGTAACGCATCGTTACGTTAACGAAAAGCGAGGTTATTTGGAGCGGTATTTGAGGTGGGGCTGTATGGGAGGTGGAGCGTGGAATGCCTTAAGGGCAAGTATAATTCCCGCTCCGGCCTGCCATGCGAAATTATTTCTTCTGCGCCCCTTTGCTTTTGACGATGAACTTGTCGTTCATGTTTTTCACCAAAGGTTTCACGTCCGCCTGGGGGACATGGCACTGGGTGCAGTTGTAGCGCGCCATGCTCACCTTGCCTTCCTGCATATGCGTTGCGGGAATGGCCACGGTCTTTTCATCGGCGTAGGCCGGATCGTGGCACATGAGGCAGTCGTTGTTGTCCCGGGACAGGTTCAGGTTTTCCACGGAATGGGGTATCTGCGGCGGGGCGCCTGTGAATCCGCGGGGAAGCAGCTTGTTTGCCCCCGGCTCCCCCCCCTTGTAGTCCACGGTGGAAGGGGGAAGGTCGTCTTGCAGCGGGCTGTTTCCCCGAAGGGTCTTCACCCCGCCGAATATGTCATCACCGGCGAACGACAGGCCCGCCGCCAGCGCAAATGACACCAGGACCGCCGAAAAGAAAATCCGTCTCATAAAACGCCCCTCCCCTTATTTCCTGAATTTCCTGATTCCAAACCGGATCGCCCCGTCCGCCGCCCTGTCCACACAGGCGCCGCACATCACGCACTCGCCGCTCGGCCTTTCCTTGTTCAAGATAAGCTTGAGAGCATGAGGCTCCGGGCATACTTCCACATAGTTCCGGATATCCATCTCCCTGCCGCCAGTGGCCGCCACTTGCGCCAGCGAATATCTGCCCAGTATCGCCAAAAAGGCTCCCAGCGGGCACAAGCTTCTGCACCAGCCGGTGCGCGCCACGGCCAGTTCGTAATGGAACAGCGCGCCGATGACAAGCCAGCTGGCCAGCCCGGCGCCCAATCCGGCGAAAAGAATGGCGCGGGCCAGTATCGAAACCGGATTGTACATCTCGTAAAGCGCCACTCCGGAGGCAAGCGCCGCCGCCAGGGTTGCCGCCATGAAATAATATTTCGTCTCCACCGGGAATCCCTGGAACGGTTTGCGGATCGAAAGTTTTCGGGACAGCCAGTGGGCGAAGTCGAGCAACACCCCTAGCGGGCACACCCATCCGCAAAAAGCCCTCCCGCCAGCCAGAAGGTAAAACACGATGACCACGGCAGATCCCAGCGCAGCCGTTTTATAAAGCCCTCCCGTGGCCAGGAACGATTGCGCCGCCATCAGCGGATCCGTCAGCGGTATGACGCCAAGCAGGGTGGAACCGGAATAGTCACCCACAAGCAGTTTCCGCTTAAAGTACGCGCTGATGACAAAAATGGACAATATTGCCACCGCCGTAATCCGCCGCGCCCACCACCATTTCCCGTACTTCATGCTCCCTCCTGCAGCCAGCCCCACCGGTAATGCTTTCCAAGCGCCCCCTTGACCCCGGCTATGTCGAACACCCGTATGGCCGGAAGGTCGAGCACGCAGGAGTGCTCGCACTTGCCGCAGCCGGTGCAGCTGTCCGAATGCACCACCGGCTCGAAAATGGTGTGTTTGCCGGTGCGCTGGTTCACCCACATCTCAAGCTTAATGGCCTTGCCTATAAGGGGACATGCGTTATAGCACACCTCACACCGCAGCCCCTTGATGGCCAGGCACGTCTCCCTGTCGGACAATACCGCCAGCCCCATCCGGGACTTGCTGATGTCCTTGAGCGACTTGTCCAGCGCGCCGCTGGGGCAGGCCTTCACGCACGGTATGTCCTCGCACATGTAACACGGCTTTTCCCGGGACACTATGTACGGAGTTCCCGGCGCCACTCCCGACCCCGGCTCTCCCATTTTTATCGCGTCGTATGGGCAGGCGCGAATGCATTGTCCGCACTTTATGCACCGGGATACGAACCTGTCCGCATCTATCGCCCCCGGCGGTCTTTGAGCGTATGCCCATTTCCCGCCCCCTGTGGAGACAAGGCCCAACGCGGTGGCTCCCGCGAGAAAGCCCAGCAAGCTTGACGCGTCCAGAAACCGCCGTCTCGTCACACCGGATGGATTACCGGACTCTTCTCCAGCCTTGTCTTCGCTGTCCGGAAGCATAAATACAGCTCCGTCACGCTTTGGATATCTTCACCGCGCATTTTTTAAAGTCAGCTTGGCGCGATATGGGGCATGTGGCGTCCAGCGTCACCTTGTTTATAAGGATGCTCTCGTCAAACCACGGCACGTAAACAAGCCCCTTGGGAGGCTTGTTCCTTCCTTCGATCTCCGCCCGGGCGGTGACGCTTCCCCGGCGCGACTCTATCTTCACAAGGTCGTTGCGGTTGATCCCCATAGCCTTCGCGTCGTCCGGATGCAGCGCCACCGTCGCCTGCGGCACGGCCCTGTGCAACTCCGCCACGCGCCTTGTCATCGTGCCGGAATGCCAGTGTTCGAGCACCCTTCCTGTGCTAAGCCAGAATGGGTAATCTTTGTCCGGCGCCTCGGCGGGGGGGGCGTATGGCCGAAGCCATATGTTGGCCTTGCTGCCGGTCTTTTTATTGCCGTAGAACGAATAGCCCGACCCGGCCGGCACATACGGGTCATACCCTTCCTTGAACCGCCATTGCGTCTCCTTGCCGTTTACCACCGGCCACCGCAGTCCGCGCACCTGATGGTATGTGTCAAAGGGCGCCAGGTCGTGCCCATGCCCGTCGCCGAATTTGCGGTATTCCTCGAACAACGCTTTCTGGACGTAGAATCCGAATATTTTCGCCTCGTCGTTAAGCCCCTTTTTCGCGGATGGATATTTTTTAGCTTCCCTGGCGAAAAGGTGATCGTACATCGTTTTGGCCTTAAGCCCGGGCCGCTTGGCCAGAAGATCAGCCGGCCAGACGTCGGAAAGCTTGAACCGTTTTGAAAACTCCATCACCTGCCACAGGTCGGAGCGCCGTTCATCATTTACCGCCACCTGCTGGCGCCAGAACTGGGTGCGCCGCTCCGCGTTGCCATACGCGCCTTCTTTTTCGTAAATCATGGCCACGGGGAGTATCAGGTCCGCCACCACGGTGGAGGCGTTCGGATATGCGTCGGAGACGATAACGAAATTCTCCGGGTCCCGCGCCGCCTTTATCCAGTGGTTGAGGTTTGGATAGTCCTGGAACGGATTGGCGCACATAACCCAGAGGACGTTCACTTTCCTGTCCTCCAGCGCCCGCATCATCGCCACGGCGTGTGTCCCCGGTTTCGGGTTTATGGTCCCTTCCGGCAGGTCCCAAATTTTCTCCGCCACAGCCCTGTGGTCCGGATTGTTCACCACCATGTCCGCCGGAAGCCTGTGGGAGAACGTCCCCACCTCCCGCGCCGTGCCGCATGCGGAGGGCTGCCCCGTCAGCGAATACGGCGAGGAACCGGGAATGGATATCTTGCCCGTGAGAAGATGAAGGTTATATATCAGGTTGTTCATCCATGTCCCGCGCACATGCTGGTTCACCCCCATCGTCCAGAACGAAGTTACCCTCCGCCCCGGGTCGGCGTATTCTTTGGCCAGCGCCTCAAGCTGGCTTACAGGAACGCCAGCTATGGCCGAAACCTTTTCGGCTGTGTATTCGGACACCATCTTCTTGTAGCTTTCAAAGTCCGTCATGTCGCCGTTGGCGGCGGTGTCCCTGTTCTTCTGCCCCTGTTCGAGGGGATGGTCCGGGCGCAGCCCATAGCCGATGTCCGTGGGGCCTGTCTTGAAGTTGCAGTGGTCCTTCACAAAAGCCTCGTTCACGGCGCCGCTCTTTATGATGTAATTGGCGATGAAGTTGGCTATCGCCAGGTCGGACTGGGGAGTGATGACCAGCGTCTGGTCGGCCACCGAAGAGGAGCGGTTGTCAAACGTGGTCATGTTCACAAGCTTGACGCCGGACCCGGTGAGCTTGCGGTTTGTGACCCGGGAGAAAAGGATCGGGTGCATCTCAGACATGTTCGCGCCCCACAGCACGAACGTGTCGGCGTTCTCTATGTCCTCATAGCATCCCATCGGCTCGTCTATGCCGAAGCTGAGCATGAACCCGGCCACGGCGGAGGCCATGCAGTGCCGCGCGTTGGGATCCAGGTTATTGGAGCGCAGACCGGCCTTCATGAACTTTGCGGCCGCGTAGCCTTCCCATATCGTCCATTGCCCGGAGCCGAACATGGCCACGCCCTCCGGCCCCTTGGCCTTGAGCGCGGCCTTGAATTTTTCCTCCATAACGTCAAAAGCCTGCTTCCATGAAACAGGCGTGAACTTGCCGTTCTTGTCATATTTCCCGCCGCTCATCCGCAGAAGCGGTTTTTTTAGCCGATCCTCCCCATACATGATCTTGGAGAGGAAATAACCTTTTATGCAATTTAGCCCCCTGTTCACCGGAGCTTCCGGATCCCCTTTCGTGGCCACCACCCGGTTGTCCTTCACCCCCACCATCACACCGCATCCCACCCCGCAGAAGCGGCATACCGCCTTGTCCCATTTGACTCCCCCGTCTTCCGCCGCCCCGGAGATCACCGGTGCGCCGGCGGCGGCCATGGCTGCGGCCGCGGCGGAGGCTTTCAGGAATTTGCGTCTTGAGATGTCCATGCGTCCTCTCCCAGTATTTATTATGTGTTAGCTTTTGTAACGGCTTTCCCGGCCGTGAGCAAACGGCCCGGCGGCGGTGTCCGGTTGTGTGGAATCCGCCGTCTCATCCTCAAAATGGTGATACGCCATAAGTACGCTTACAACACCGTCAATCGCCTGTATGTCCCGGGCGGCGGCCACCTGGCCGCCGGTCCCTTCACGCTCTATGGTCACAACGACGCGCCCATCCCCGAGGTCCTTGTGCAACTGAGCCCCGTCAACGGCGCTGATGGCTTGGATTACATGGCCAGTCTTGGCCGGATCGGTCGTGACAACTATCCCGGATATGTTCATAGCCCACCTTGTGATTTTCCATGTATAGGACGGGTGGCGGAATACAAAATGAACAGGCCTGCAGCCATTGAAACTGCCCCATGGCCCATGCAAAGGTGGCGGCCGGACATGTTACCCCCTCGCCTGCCTGTTTCAGACGCTTTATGAACTTAAGGGCGAGGCAGTCACACGCCCATTCCATGCAAACGCAACCGGAGTTTCTCTTTCCCGGCAGCGCACATAAAGCTTCGCTCAAACTACATGATTTATACCTAATCCAACATTGGCCCCATGTCAAGTTAATCCGGATTGCGGGAAGCGTGGAAGGAAACTTGCGAAGGGCAATCTCAATCTAAAACCAAACAGGCAAAACGGATGGGATATTAAAGTGACCACTTTTAATTAAATCTGCTCTTGATACTAATGAAATGGTAAATACGTAAGCATTATATAACAATGTAATATATAGATACAAATTATTTTCAAATAAAATTAGAGATAAGCTGAAAGCCAAACTAATAAGCGGCCTAGCAGAACATATTGATATATTGCACAATATCAATCATCTAATAATTAAACAACATCCAATCACCTTGGCACATTTTATTGACTTTTCTTGAATTTATTAGCATAATTTCATGGATTGATTGAGAAGGCTAGTAATAATTTGCAAGCATGGGAAGCTGTGTCGACGAAAAAGCTGACTGTTCAGTTGACGGTTTTCTTTGCCGCCGCAAGCATTTTCTCCTATTCCCTATACGCCACAGAGCAATACCTTGACTTCAATTTCAAACTGGCGATTGGATGGGTTTCTTTCGGGCTCATCTACCTTTTGTACAAACACAACACAAAAAGAAGAGACAAGCAGGACCATGCCACGGTATTAAGGATCGTTTTCATCCTCCTGTCGGCGTTCCTTTCGATCAGGTACCTTCTGTGGCGCACTTTCGAGACGCTGTACTACACCGGCCCTTTTGACTTTATCGCCCTGACGCTTTTATACATGGCCGAGTGCCATGCCATATCTCTCCACATTTTCAGCATTTTCATCAACATCAATCCGTTGAAGCGCAAGCTGTTAAAGGCTCCTTTGGAAGGAGCGGAGCTGCCCACGGTGGACGTGTTCGTCCCCACATACACGGAAGCCGATGACATCATCAAGATAACGGTCACCGCCGCCACCCAGATGAAGTATCCCGCGGACAAATTAAGGGTGCACATAATAGACGACGGCTCCACCATCGCAAGGAGGAACAATCCAAAGACCTCCGCCGACGCGTGGGAGCGGTACTACACAATGCGCCGGATCGCGGACGAGCTTGGGGTCAACTACATCACACGGGAGACCAACTCCCACGCCAAGGCCGGCAACATCAACCACGCGCTGACCAAGACCGGGGCCGAGCTTGTCCTTGTGCTCGATTGCGACCATGTGCCCACCCAGGACATGCTGGAGAACACTGTGGGGGTCTTCATGAAGGACGAGAAGGTTTTCCTTGTGCAGACCCCGCATTTCTTCATAAATCCCACTCCCGTGGAAAAGCAGCTTGAGGGGGTGGCGGAGGTTTCCGTGGAGAACGACATGTTTTTCCGCCTGATTCACTCCGGCCTGGATTTTTGGAATTCAAGCTATTTCTGCGGTTCGGCGGCGGTTTTGAGAAGAAAACATTTGAATGAGATCGGCGGCCTGTCCACCAAAACCATAACCGAGGACGCGGAGACGTCCCTTCTGCTTCACGAGAAGGGTTATCAAAGCGTTTACGTCAACCATCCCATGGTTTGCGGACTTTCGCCGGAAACCTTCAGTGATTACGTCATACAGCGCACCAGGTGGGCGCAGGGAATGATACAGATGTTCATCATGATGAACGTGCTGACGCTAAAGGGCCTTTCGGCGGCGCAAAAATTGTGCTACTTCAACATGTCTTTCTTCTGGTTTTTCGGCGTGGCCCGCTTTATTTTCTACGTGACCCCGCCTCTGTACCTTCTTTTCGGGCTGAAGGTTTACCACGCCTCCATGGGGCAGATAATCTCCTACGCGGTCCCATACGTCTTCAGCACGATACTCGTGATGGACTATCTTTACGGCAAGGTCCGCAAGCCGTTTTTCTCGGAAATATACGAAAGTGTCCAGGCCCTTTTCCTGATACCGGCCATCTTGTCGGTGCTCATCAATCCGCGCCATCCCACGTTCAAGATCACGCCAAAAGGGCGCACCATCGAGGAGAAGTACTTGAATCCGCTGGCGGCCCCGTTTTTCATCGTCGTGGCCATAAACCTGATATCCATACCCTTCGCGGTCTATACATGGTTCGAGTTTCCGCTTTTCAGGAGCGTGGTGGTGGTGACGTCGGTGTGGTGCCTTTTCAACATATTCCTGGCGCTGGTGTCCCTCGGGGCGTTCTGGGAGAAAAAGCAGGTGCGCCGTTACCACAGGATAAAAGCTTCCGGAGAAGCGTCCATCTTCTTCCCGCGCATGAACCAGACCCTGCGAGCGGATGTGATCGACATTTCGCTCACGGGGATAAGCGTGGAGGTGGCCGCTCCTTTTGAAGTCATCAGGAACGAAGACATGGTCATCACGGTGTGGGACAGCTACGGGGCGTCCTACGTGTTCAACACGCAAAGAAGGCGCGCATGGCCCCGGCGGGGCAAGCTTCTTTGCGGGACAGAGATCATAAATTCCAAGCAAAGTTTCGCCAGCGCTGTACAATATGTTTACGGCGACAGCCAGCGGTGGCTTGATGACTGGAACAAAAAATCGGCGTCTTCGGGAACAGGGAGGCTTTTGTGGGGCTTCCTGGTGTTGGGAATAAACGCCGAAAAGGAAATCATCGTTTCAATGTATAAATGGGCATTGGCGGCGTTGTCCGGCAAGTTCGCCTCGCTACTTTATTTGAAAAACCTGAAAACCGCTGAGTGACCATGAAGAAAGAACCACGAACCATCGCCCCGCAGTTCACATTTTCCGTGTTGGCCGTCCTGTTGTTCACGGCTTTCAACGCTTCCGCGTACACGCTGGAAATGCCGTTGAGCAAATTGTCCCCATTGCCAAAAATCCACCTGCGGTGCATCACGGCGGACTATGGCGTGGCGGTCCCCATCCCCGCCAGGTGGAAAGTGGAAAAGGCGACGCTAAAGTTCAACTATGTGAACTCATCCAACCTGCTAGGCGACATATCCCAGCTTGTGGTGAAGATAAACGAGGACGCCGTAGGGCAGACAAAGCTTGACCCGAAAAATCCGGAAGGTTCGCTTGCGGTGAATTTCCCGGCGGCGCTGTTTGAGACCGGATATAACACGCTTTCGTTCCAGGCCACCCAGCATTTCACAAGAAGCTGCGAGACCCCCTGCGCGCCCGACCTTTGGACCACGGTAAATCTTGATGAGGCGATTCTCACAATTGAATATTCGCTCCGGCCGGTTCCGATGCAGCTTTCCCAGGCTCCGGGATTTATTTTCGATCCCAGGATTTTGCCGCAAGGGGAAGTGAACATAATCACCGAGGGATACACTTCAGACAACCTGACCCTTGCCGGCATCGTGGCCTCCGGCGTGGCGAAAAGGTTTGATTACAGGAAAACGCTGTTTTCCACCTCGGAAGGCATCCGTGGCGGCCATGACAATGTCCTCCTCGGAAAAAAGGAGTATGTTGAAGATTTCCTGGCCAAGCGCGGCGTTACCGGGCTTAAGATCAACGGGCCGTTTGTGAAAGTGATCCCGCTGCCGGTTGACGGCCCACAGGCGGACTTGACCGGCGGTCAGACGGAGCCTGCCCAGGCGGACGCGCCGCGCGATGTGTCCAAACAGGTGAAGGAGCTGCTTGCCGCCAAGGGAGTGACGCTGGAGACGGCGATAAAGGAAATAGGCGCTCCCCCGGCGTATTTTAACGACATCATAAACGGGATGCGCATCGGCAAACAGTGGCGCCCGCAAATCGCCAAGTACCTGGGCATGGCCGAGGAAAGCCTTTGGGGCGGACAATCGCACAGGAAGGACCGTTTCGATCCCACCCATGCGATGGTGATTGTCTCCGGGCTTAACAACGACCATCTGAAAATAGCGGCGGAAACGCTGGCCAGCCTCACGTTCCCCTATCCCGGAACGGACGAGATGACGGTGCTCGAGTTCCAACTGCCGGAGATCACCTTGTATGGCGGCAAGCAGATGCTGGCGGCGGACAAGATCATCCGCCTCAAATCGCTGGATTTCCACACACATTCGTTCAGGGGGATGCAGCCCAATCCTTTGCAGCTTTCGTTCCGGCTGCCGCCCGACTTTTTCATCAGGGAAAACCAGTACGTCAAGTTCATCCTGAACTTCACATACGGCGCAGGCTTGCGGCCCGATTCGGTAATGAACGTGCTGCTCAACGGCGTGCATGTCCGCTCCATCAACCTGGACAAGTCCACCGGCGACTTCATCGAAGATTACAAGGTGGAAATCCCGACGTATCTTTTCAAGCCTGGCAACAATGCGCTCAGGATCGTGCCGATCCTGACGCCCAACGCCAAGGAGTGCGACCTGATACAGCCGGAAAGCCTTTTCCTGACGATTTTCGAGAACTCCTCCATTTATTTCCCCCCCATGTCGCACTTTGTGGAAATGCCGAACCTGGAGCTTTTCACGCTAAACGGCTTCCCGTTCACCCGGTGGCCGGATGGATTTGAGTCGCTCATCTACATCACCAAGCCGGAGGCTGGCATTGTTGACGCGGCGCTGAACATGATGGGGATGATAACCCAGAAGAACGGCTATCCGCTCATCGGCATGAAGATGACCTTGGTGGAGCCCAAGAACTGGGATGGAGAGATAATGGTCTTTGGCCCGGTGGGGACCATACCTCCCGCCATCGCCAAAAATTCCCCGCTTTCCATCGCGGAGGAATCGCAGATATCCTACCCGATCCTGAAAAACTTCGGCGAGTCGGAAGTGTACGCAAAAACAAAGCAGATAAGCGGGCTTGGGGCGAATAACGGCGTCCTGATGGAATACCAGTCCTCATTGAAATCCGGCAGGACCATCACACTTTTCACGGGCCTGACCGGCAAGGAGATATACGACCTGAGCCTTGCGATCCTTGATCCCGGGGCTCAGGGGCTTATCGCCGGGGACATGTCGCTTGTGCAACTCACCCCTCCCGATTACAAGGTGGACACACAGAGGGTCGGAGAAAGATACTACACGGGCAAATACGGCCGGTTCTCGCTTAAAGACTACCTGCTGTCATCCATCCAGCTGTATTACGCGACCATCGCGGGCGTTTTTGCCGCCATGGTGACCGGCGCGTACCTGTTCATCAGGCGCCAACGGAAGAACCGGCTGCAGTCAACCGAGGACACTTCCGTAAAACTGTCCCTTTGGATGAATATGAAAGCCATGTTCATGAAGCTTTTTATTAAAAAATCGCCGCCGGATGACAAGGATAATTAAGGTCCTGGCCTTGGCGGCCATAACCGCCGCGATAAGCCATTCGGCGGCCTTCGGCGCCGACCGGGTGATGTGGGACCGTTACAAGGCCGATTTCATCACGCCGGACGGGCGCGTCATCGATTTTTACCAGGATCAGGCCAGCCATTCCGAGGGGCAAGGATACGGGATGACGCTGGCGGCCGCATTCGGCGACAGAAAGACTTTCGACAAGTTGTGGGCATGGACAAAGGCCAACCTCGGCGGCAGGCCGGACGGGCTTTTCGTCTGGCTATGGGGCAAAAGGCTGGACGGCCGGTGGGAGATCATTGATTTCAACAACGCCACTGACGGCGACATCCTGATAGCCTATGCGTTGCTCAAGGCCCATGCGGCGTGGGGCGAAGCGTCCTATAAAAACGACGCCCAGGCCATAATACGCGCCATCCGCAAAAGCCTTTCGGCGCAGTGGAAAGGCCAGACGGTGATCCTCCCGAGCTACTACGGATTCACCGGAAAGAATGAAATTGTGCTCAACCCTTCATATCTTATCATCCCCGCGTTCCGCGCTTTCGCAAAGGAGGACGACCACGCATTTTGGGAAAAGGCGCGGCATGACTCGTTCGGCCTGATTTCAAAAAGCCTTCTGGGGGAAAAGGCCCTTCCGGCGGACTGGGTGAAAATCACGGACGATGGATTCCGCCTGCATTACGACAGAAGCGTCAAGTTCGGATACGACGCCGTAAGGGTCATTTTGCACCTGGCGGCCGACGACCCAAAGGCCCTCCCGTCCGGCGTCAACGAGATGTTCAAATTTTATGAGGGCCTTGGATACATTCCGGCATGGGTGGACCTGGACAAGGACGCCTTTTCGATGAGCTCCGCTTCGGGCGGGGCCTATTCGATATACGCGCTGGCGGCCCAGAAAACAGGCAAGAAAGCCCTCGGCGAAAAGCTTTTCGCCGAGGCGCGGCGCAAACTGGACTACGAAAAGAAGAGTTATTATTCGTGGAGCCTGTTCCTGATCGTCAATTCCGGCGCTTTTGAAAGCGGGAAGTAAACTAGGGCACTGCCGTCACATTGCGCACGGCGTATATCCGCGCCGCGCCATGATCATTTCAGCTTGAACAGGTCCCAGTCCACATACCACGTGATATAGAGTTGCGCCCGGTTCGAGCTTTCGCCAAGGACCGGGAGACGCTCCCAATAATAGTCTACGCCCCAGCTTACGACGCTTTTCCTGAATTCAAGCCCCACCGCCGGACCGCCGGAGTCATAATATTTCTGGTTCAGATTGCGGGACCTGTGCCGGTATTCCGCGTAGGCGATCATCGGAATGTCTCCAGGGAATTTATATAAAGTCACCCCCTGGTTGATAAAGCCCTGCACTCCCGAACCGCTGTAATCGTCATTGTCATAGCCTAGCAGCCCCCAGGAGGAACCGGGCAGGTCAAGAGAGCCGAGCTTTTTTTCCGGGTTCGCGTCCCAGGTGATGAACCATCCAACATAGGCCTGCGCCCGGTTCGAGCTGACGCCGAGCACGGGAAGCCGTTGCCAGTAATAGTCCACCCCCACGTTGAAAAAGCCTTTGCGCAACTCAAGGCCCACAGCAGGGCCGCCGGCGTCAAAGTAATCCTGGTTCTTGTTGCGCGACCGGTGGCGGTACTCGGCGTAACTGACGACTTTGATGTCCCCGGGAAGGGTCACCAGCTGGATTCCCTGGTTGACGAAACCCTGCACCGCCGAGCCGCTGAAGTCATCGTTGTCATAGCCCAGGAATCCCCACATGGATCCGGGGGCGCCCTCCAGTTCATATGCCCCGGCGGGAACGGAGAAAAGAGCGATCATGGCGGCAAAAGCGAGGAAGTTGAATCTGATAAGAGCCATTTGGATATTCCCGTTTTGTTGGAAATTTTGCGCTATTGTATCTCATTGATGGGCAATTCCACCCATTTTTTATCTTTGCCGGAATGGTAATACTTTTTCCCGACCTTGATAACCGAACCGCCCTCGTTTTCGGCCATAAAATCTGTCTGCGGAATGGTGTCTATAAAGGAATTGTAGGTATAGTCATCGGTCTGGAACGGGCTTTTTTCCACCAGTTTGGCCACCACATGGGACAGCCCCAGATAACTTACCGGCTTTGTGACGACTTTCTGTTTTCTTGGCGCGTTGTTGAATTTCGGGCCGATAAACTTGATGCCGACCGGGACATTGGTGATATCGGGCAACGGTATGTCTCTCAGCCCGGCGGTCTGTATGGCGCTCCCTCTCAGGGCCATTCCATGCTCGGGAACAAAGACGACCACCACATTCCGGCCGGAGGCCTCAAGGTCCTTGATGAACTTTGAGAGGTCCACTATCAGTTTTGCCAGGAATTCCTTGTACAGCCACTTGCGGTCGCGCTTCCACCATTCCTTGTCGCCCACTTTGTGCGAGCCTTCATGCAGGGAGACGGTGTTGTAATAAAGGGCGGCGTACTGCTTGTCCGATGCCAGCCGCATTTTCCACCACTTGCTCAATGTCATGTAGTCGTCGTACACAGGCGAGTTGTCGAACATGTTCAGGTAAAGCGCCGATTGGTCCAGTTCCATGGGGGCCCGTGGTATCCCGTTCTGCTTTATCTGCTTGGCAAACCCACCGTAATTCCCATCATGGTTCAGCACAGGGAACACCGAAAATCCCACCCAGTCCAAAGCGGGGAACAGATAGCATTCGGCGGGCTGGTCCTTATAAATCATGCTGTGCGACGTCTGCCCGCAGTTGGACCTTAAAAACCGGACCAGCGCCGGGCCGCTGTATGTGGTGGCGGTGTTGAAATTCTTGAACAAAAAGTTGAACTGGACGAAAAACTGGTCATTCTCTATTCCCGCGTCCTTCATGTCGTCCCACGAAAGGGAGCAGACATGCAGGTACAAAAGATCAAAATCCAGTTTGCCCCCTTTTGGCGCCTTGAACCGGACAACGCGCGACGTTTCCGAATCCAGGAACGCCTCCGTGTTCATGCTGATTTCTTCCTCATTGGGCTGCGCATGGATTGTGATGGGTATGAGCGCCACGAACATGATCATCACGAAGGTAGTCAACTTCAGGAATTTGTTTGCCACCCAGCAGGCGGAGAATATGATGCCAAGGTTTATGAAAGTCTGCTGGTCATAGTACCTTATCAGAAAGCTGTATATGTATTCTTTGGACGGAATACCCTGGCTTTTCAGCTCTTTGGCCGCATCCAGCGGAGAGGGGAGCCATGTGTCGTGCCAGAATATGGAAACAGCCAGCAATACGCCGGTGATAATTTTGAGCGCGAAGATCACCCTGCGGAACCTGATTTTTTCCGGCACCGGCAAAATAAGGAAAATGGCCAGACCGAAATTATACAGGATGTCGAATTTGACGACTCCCTGTATGAACAGGAACAGCTTGGCGAAAAAGTAGAAACTCCAAAGGCCCATGCCGTCCAAAACCTCGATATAAAATCGTGAAGGTAACCGCGGATATCCTCAGTCAACTATAGGATATATCCTTATAGATTCACCTGAATCCGCGCCCGGCGCAAGTAATTTTTCATTACACTTCACAATCTTGCCGCAGGTGAAAATCCCTACTTCGGCGCAAAGTGGGATACAATTCAAAGTATGCCGTTGTTTCATGTGCGATTAAAGTAAAGGGATCACCTATGTTCAAATCGGACGAGGACCTGCTCGCGGCGCTCAAGGCCATCCTCGTATCACCGCTGTCCATGAGGGAAATCCTGGGCGGACTTAAAATCCCCAGCGCCCAGAGAAGCCTGTACAGGCGCCGGATACGGACCATTTCAGAGTCCGGCGAGGTGGTGCGCATAAAGGGGGGGCGTTATGGCCTTCCGGAAAAAATGAACCTTGTCACCGGCATGGTGCAGGGACATCCGGAGGGATTCGGGTTTGTGATTCCCGACGACCCTTCACAGTCCGACCTTTTCTTAAGCCACCGCGCCTTTGACGAGGCGATGCATGGGGACAAGGTGGTGGCCCGGGTGGAAAGCGTGCGCCCGGACGGACGGCGCGAAGGAAGGGTGATCCGGGTGCTCGATCGGGCTCACGAGACCGTGGTGGGAACATTTGAAAGGTCCCGCAACGCGGGATACGTGGTCCCCTTCGAGCGGCGCATATCACGCGATATCTTCATTCCGCCAGACGCCACCGGCGGAGCCCGGCAGGGGCAGGCGGTGGTGGCCAAGATCGTTGAATATCCGTCCAAGACCCGCCCTTCGATGGGGGAGATCACAAAAGTGCTCGGGGACGCGGACGATCCTGCGGTGGAAATACAGATAATCGTGGCCAGGTACAAGCTGAGGTCCGATTTCCCCCATGCCGCCGCCCACGAGGCCAAATCGCAGCATCCCCCAACAGCCAAAGACCTGACCGGCCGGCTTGACCTTCGGGCAAGACCCATTGTCACCATAGACGGAGAGACGGCCAAGGACTTTGACGACGCGGTGGAGGTGGAACGGCTGGAAAACGGCGACTACAAACTGGGAGTTCACATTGCCGACGTTTCGCATTACGTCAAAGAGGGTTCGGCGCTGGACAAGGAAGCGTACAAGCGCGGCACATCGGTGTATTTCCCCGGCTCGGTAATCCCCATGCTTCCGTTCGAACTGTCCAACGACCTTTGTTCGCTCAATCCCAAGGTGGACAGGCTCACCCTAAGCTGCATAATGACATTCAATCCGGGGGGCGACCTTGTGGACTACCATGTGGCCGAATCGGTGATCCGGTCCGTGGAGCGCATGACATATACAGCCGTGGCTGCCATTATTGAGAACAGGGACGCGGCGGTGACTGAACGGTACCACGGGCTTGTGAAAAATTTCAGGCTCATGGCCGAGCTTGCCGGAATACTTCGGCGCAAAAGAGCGATGAACGGCGCGCTGGACTTCGACCTGCCGGAGCCGCAGATCATCCTGGACGTGACCGGAAGGCCGGAAAGCATCGTGGTGGCCGAGCGCAACGTGGCCCACAGGCTCATCGAGGAATTCATGCTGGCCGCGAACAGGACCGTGGCGGGCCACTTCATAAAAAGCCGTTACCCCGCCGTGTTCCGCGTGCATGACGAGCCGGATCCGGTGAAGCTGGAGGCGTTCCGCGAATTCATACAGGCGTTCGGATTTGGCATCCGGCCCGGGGACAAGATCACGTCAAGGAAGCTACAGGGCATCCTGGAGAAAATGGAGGGGCGGCCCGAGGAAAAGCTTATCACCCATGTGATGCTTCGCTCCATGAAACAGGCGCGCTATTCCACCGACAACATCGGCCATTTCGGCCTGGCATTCGAACATTACACCCATTTCACAAGCCCCATCCGCAGATATCCGGACCTGATCGTCCACCGCCTGCTGCGCGACCTTATGCGAAAGCAGCGGCGGGAGGAGCAATGGACCGCCTTCCTGCCGAAAATGGCGGATAGCACATCCGCCGCGGAGCGCAACGCCGACGAAGCGGAACGCCAGGCGGTAAAACTCCGGCAGTGCCAGTACATGAAGGAGAGGATCGGGGAGGAGTACGACGGGGTGATCTCCGGTGTCATAGCCTTCGGATTTTTCGTGGAGGCGGTGGCCACCCACGTGGAGGGGCTTGTGCGCATCACTTCCATCGCGGACGACTACTACAAATTCGACGAAAAGGGGCACGCCCTCATAGGGGAAAGGACGCGCAAAAGGTTCCGGCTGGGTGACATGGTGCGGATACGGGTGGAAAACGTTTCAGTCGAGCGGCGGCAGATCGACTTTTCACTGGTGAAAAAGGGGGAAGAGCGCGCCGGGCGCGGACGCGGCGAACCCAAGAGAGCGGTCAAGCCGAAACGCCGGACAAGCGAAAAGCGGAGTGGCGCCAGGTCCGGCCTGAAAAGAAAAAAACGCTGACAAGCGCGGCACGCGCCAACAATGGCCTAGAAGGTGACGGATATCACGCCGCAAAAACCCAGCGGCGCGTTGTTCACTATCACGCATCCATCCGACCCGCACAGGCAAAGGGTGGCCGTATCATAAGCTGGCCAGCCGCCAAGGTCGAGGGTATTGACATTGACCGCCGCTCCGCCGCATGAGCCAAAGGCCATTGTGGACGCGGGATAATATATTCTGGATCCGCACGTTCCGCCGCCAGCGTCCATGGAGATGTCCCAATATTCACAGGCGGGAGCGTAGTGGGTGAATTCCATCGTCGCGCAGGAATAATAAGGGCATCCGAAACCGTCATTCCAATATCCGCACGGCGCGCCGTAACCGAGAACGAACTCGCCTCCACACCCGGCCAAAGCGGCGAAAATGGCCGCTATTACCGCAACGCGCCCTAAACCCGCTCCCGGGCGAGTCCAAAAGAAACCGCCATTTATAGCCGTAGTCTTCGATGTTTTTTTCATGGGACCACCAAAGCATCCCCACTTGAATTTTACCACGCTTGGGGCGGGCGGCCACACCGCTTGACACCCGCATATTATTACGGTTCAATGAGATTAACTTTGGGGCTGAAATTAAAGGCTTTCCGTCCAACGGCCATATAGCCTCAAAACATCGGCCCTGCATTCTGGGGCCATGCCAACGGGATTATGTTTGAAAAACTGAAAATAAGCGGCATACTCGCAAAATTCCCCAAGTCCGGGGGAAGCGAAAGAAAAGCCATGCTCGAAAAGCTTGCGGCCTTGGGCGACATGGCCGTGGGCATGACCGCCGACGAGCTTCGCTATAACCATATCCTCTATACGGACGCCGAAGAGATATTCATGAAAATATTCCGCAAGGAATATCTGCCGGTGTTCATACAGGGGCTTTCCGACCACAAGGAAAACGTGCGGGAACTGTACGCCGACACGATCACAAAACGGGGGGGCGCCGCGGCCGTCTCCGCGCTCATCGAAAAAATGGCCGACGATGACAACACTTTGCGCAAGGCGGCCGGGGAACTTGTGGTGTCTTTGGGGGGGATGTCCGCGGTGGCGAGAATATCGCCTCTTCTAAGGCACGAAAACAAGGAAGTGAAAAAGACCGCCATGGACGCGCTTGTGGCGATAAAGCCCGAGAGAGCCGTTGAAATGCTGTCGCCGCTTCTGGACGACCGGGACCAGTGGATCAGGCGCAAGACTGTGGAGGCAATCTGCAAGCTCAAGGACAAGCAGTCCATACCGCTATTAAAGGTGAAACTGGCGGACGAGAAAGACAGCGGCATCATCAAGATGATCATCGAGGCGATAGGATCCGCCGGAGGGAAGGAGGACGCGGTGTTCCTCCTGCCCACGGTTAAAAACATGGACCTTACCATAAGACAGCTGGCCACCGAAGCGATCTCCAGGATAGCCGATTCGACCCTGGTGCCACATCTGCTCGACCTGTTAAAAGATGAGGACGTGAACATACGCCGCTCCGCCGTGGACATTCTTGACGGACTGAAAGATCCCTCGACCGCCGCCGCGCTTATACGCGCCCTAAAGGACGGCGACTGGTGGGTGCGCGAAATCGCCACGGACGCCCTCAGCGCCCTGGGAGGGGGCAAAATAAGCCAGATGATATCCGGGCTGCTGCACGACGAGGATGAATATGTGCGGCGGTCCGCGGTGGAGTTTTATTGCAGGGTGAAAGACCCTTCAGTTTACGCCGCACTGGTCCAGCTCCTGGCGGACAAGGACTGGTGGGTGCGCGAGAAGGCTATCACCGCCCTTGGGCTCATCGGCTCGCCGGACGCCATACCGGAAATCGCAAAAATGACCGGGGACAGCGAAGTGAAATGGGCGATCCCAAGGGCCCTTAAAAGCATCGGATCACCGGAAGGGCTCAAACCGTTGGGGGTGTTGCTAAAGGATGATCAGCGGCAGATACGGTTCGAGGCGTTAGAGGCGGTCCTGTCGCTTGACGGGCCAGAATCCGACAAGCTTGTCAAGACCGCGGCTTTGGACAAGGACGCGGAAATCGCCGGCCGGGCGCTCAAGGCGTTGCGGGAAAGGACCGGCAGGACGTGGCTGAAGGAAGACGTAATGCGCGAAGCCGGGCCTGCCAACGGCGGCAAACAGGCGCCTCTTATCACTTTCATGGAAGTGTCCCCCGGTGACCTGCTCACGGAGGCGATAATGGTGGTGGACATCTGCCAGTCCACCGGCACAGCCGCCACATTCGGCGACAATTTCATATTGAAAATGGGGGACGACCTTTTTGAGACCATTATCCCCATCGCCAGGGACGAGGGGGTGCGGTTTTACAAAAGCACCGGCGACGGATATCTGATGACTTTCGAGTCGGCGTTATCGGCCGTCAACACGGCTGTAAAGACCCTCGCCCGCGTCCGGGAAAGGAACGCGGGATCCGAAGGCAGACGCAGGATGTCGCTGCGGTTCTCCATTAATTTCGGCGAATGCCGGGTGGACAACAATCTGGACAGGATCGGCGTGGCTGTGAACATGACGTTCAGGGCGGACGGAATAAAACAGGATTCGGTCATCATCATGCCGGGGCAGAACCTCGACCAGATCAACAATTTCCCCGCGGAGAACAGGATATTGCTCACCGAGCCGGCCCTGATGGAACTGAGCCACAAAGGAGATTTCCAGGCAAGGCCGCTGGGATTTTTCGAGCTTCGCGGGATAACAGGCCTCCACAAGCTTTATCAATTGCTTATTGAAGGCGAATAATCCCGCCACCCCAGAAGGCGCACATACCCCTGAACCGTATTCACCTCATTTTGGCGCAATCCGCTAGAGGCAGTAATAACAACCCGGATTTTAAGCGCTTATATCCTGGTTACGTTTTTGGCGTGGAGCCCTTTGGGACCTTCGCACACCTCGAACTGGACAGGCTGGCCGTCCTCCAGGGTTTTGTACCCCTCGGCGCTAATGGCCGAGTAATGCACAAAAACGTCCTCCTCCCTGTCGTCCCCCTTGATAAATCCGTATCCCTTTGCATTATTGAACCATTTGACCTTGCCGCTAAGCATCTTAAAGCCCCCCTCATTACTAAAAAACACCATGACGATCACAACATCTCAAGCCTATAGGCCGTCCCCAATGAGTGCAGGCCTCCCCACGCTTGATCAATTAAAATGCAAAGACCCCGGGCTCAAGCCAAAATGCCTCAAGCCGCAGGTTGTATTGATAATAGCCAGCCTGAAAACCGCCCCCGTGACCGCCGGCCGAAAGGACTCGCCACGGTGAAAGAGCCATTACCCCACTTTTCCAAGTGCAGACATTTGAAAGCAATTTAAATGCAATGTCAAGTATATTTTTTTGCCGCGACGCGTTCGCAGAGACAAGGTTCCATCGGGCCCAGACTGTGGCCTGGGCATCATCCAATTGGCTTATAATAGCGCTACGTGAAGATTTCAGGAAGCGTATATGACCAAACTGGACATGGTTTTGCGCTCAGGGATTATATTCATCTGCGCAATGGCTTTTATTGCCGCAATGATGGCCGGTGTGGCGCCGGCGCAGGCAACCAGGGAAAGTGATCTCACCGCGATCTGCCATAATCCCGGCCCAGGCCAGCGGACAATAGGCGTCCATCCGGCCGAACTTGCGGCCCATCTGGCGCATGGTGATTACAAGGGGGCGTGTTCCTCCGCCGCCGGAGAACTGAAAGGGAGCAGCGGGGGGACAAGCGGCGCCACGGGTGGCACCACCGGCGGGGCGGCGGGATCGGCCAAGGATATCAAGGGAGCGAATGGAACTGGCGGCACCACCGGCGGGGCGGCGGGATCTGTACGCTGAAGACGGAACCGGCTTACTGTTTCTTTTCCAAGCTCACGGCAAGATTGAAAAGCCCGCCTCTTCTGGCGCTCCTGACTTCCAGCCCATTGGCCTGGGCCATCCGCTTGATATAGTCCAGCCCGAAAAGGTTCACTGAAAATCCATGCCTGCGGTGCCACCACCGGTAGGCCTTCCCCGCCAGGCAAGTGGAAGGGGCCAGCAGGACTATCCTCCCCCCCGGCTTTATCGCAAGAGAGGCTTCGCGGAAAAATGGCGCGGGATCGGGGACGAATTCCAGCGCCCCGGCGCACAGCACCCTGTCGAACACCGGCTTGACAGGCAGATGGGCCAGGTCCGCCACGGCCTTTTTCACCCCTTGCGCTGCCACCGCGGCGGTCATGGAGAATAGCATGTCCGTTACGGCATACAGCGATGGGCCCATCGGGGCGATACGGGAGGCATACCACCCGTGGCCGCATCCAACCTCCAGCACGCCAAGGCCGGCCAGCGGTGATATTTCCGCCAATACGGCCTTCAGTTCCATCTCCCTCACCGCCCGCCACGCGCCGCGCTCGGATTGCTCCCCGTAACTTGCGGCCCTCTCGTCGAAATGGCGGTTCACAGCTTTCTGGCTAGAGTCGTGATTCATAGGTATTTATCTAAAACTTGGCGGAGCGTCTGCCCTTGCGGGGCCCTTGGCCGGGCAGGTAATATCGGTTATTTCAGTCCCTTGATTTGAGGCTTTTGATCCGTTCCGTGATTTTAAGCGTTTCTTCCTTCATGCCGGACTGGTCAAACAACACCAGCGCGCGCCGGGAATGATCCAACGCCTGTCCTATGTCCCCGCGTGATTCGTGGATCAACGAAATGCCGTACGCGCTAAAGGCCGCCTCCTTTTTCGTCTTGGCTCCCACCTTTGATCCTTCAAGGTAAAACGCTTCCGCTTTTTCCAGGTCTCCGGAGCCCCTGTGAATGTCGCCTAAAAGGCGGAAGGCTGTGGCCTTCGCCCCGGCGGTGGAGAGTTTTCCGGCCTGCTCTTCAAGGTGGTTTACCGCCTCTGGTGAAGGTTTCACCCCTCCCGCCACGTTTGCGGCTGCTTGTTCCAGAGGCTTCAACATTTCCATGTCCCCGGCCAGTTCCCCGGCGCCTTCTCCCGGTTTTGAAAACCAGGGGTGAGGCTCTGATTCCTCGGGGACGGCTGGCGCCAAGTCCGGTTTCTTTATGTACTTTACGTAATAGCCGTAAACGTATGGGATCATCAGTACGATGAAAAAGGACACAACTCCAATCAGGACCGGCACATGCCGTGTCATCACGGCTATGACGACTTCCCAGCCGGTCTTGAAGGCGAATTCCTGTGCGTCCGGCAGGACGCGCCCGGGCACAACCGCAATCGCCCGGCCCGTCAGTTCAAGAGCAGTCCATAGTGTGTTCATGGCCTAGGCGTTGACCTCCATGCTCGGCAGCCCGAGGGTGGAGAACTCAAGCCATCTGACAGCGAAACGCAGGATGTCCTCATCGTTTGTCCGGATTTTCTCAATTGTTTCTGAATCAAGCCTGAACCTCTTTAAAAACGTGGAGCCGAAAACGAACTGGCGGAACCTGTCCACATCGTAAAGCGACATGTATATCATCCCCAGCTTGCCGTCATCAAGTTTTCCCGGCTCGCCGAGTTTTTCATGGAATGAAAACCGCACGACGATTTCGTTGTGCAGGTTATAGTCCGCCGCCCCCTGGCCGAGCACCCATTCCTCCAGGGTCTGGCTTTTGCCTTCCTTCCACCCAAGGCAGTGATCCTCCTCCACCTTAAAGAATATCCGGTCCCCCGAGGCGGAGGCGGATCCGGAAGATGCGGCCTGGCCAAGGGGATATACGCGGCACGATGTGGGCCTGTCCGCGTACACGCCGCACCCTTTTTCCGTCACGAACGGACAAGCCCCCTCCCCGTCCATTTTCAGCCGCACCACCGGCAGGCCCAGCAACGGATCCATCGCCACTGTGGTGTGCTTTTCGTGGAATTCCCATGACTTCAGGCCCAGCCGGTTTTTCAGCCTGAGCACGTCGTAAGGCATCAGAAAAAGATCCGGATTCCGGCAGCACGATGTCCAGCACGAAAGGGCGTCGTGGCATTTGAAATTGAACGATTCCCCCCACCCTATTTTGGGAAGTTTTTCGACAGCCTCGTGGATCGCCTGGCTTAAACCGCCACCGTGTTCTCCGCTTCCGCCATCTCCCGTCATTTGGCAATTGTCTCCATAAATGAAAAAACGGCTGCGCCAACCTTCAGCGCCGCCGCTTTTCAAATAGTAACCTTTTTGGCGAACTATGGAAAGTTTAGTTGTCACGTAAAACCAGCGTATCAATCTCGATGCATCCCCTATCGCTATTCCAGATTAGGGGGTATCATTTAACAAAATTGTCATAATGGTGGCGCCCAGGTGAACAATACCGTGTCCGCAAAGTTGCTGGTTGCGTTGTCCGTTTTCGCGGCCATCATGGCCGGAGCCGCGCTGGCGGACAGTTTTTACCAATGGGCCGATGAGCAGGGGAACGTCCATTTCGCGGACTCTCCCGCGGGAATACCTCCCCAATACAGGAAAAACGTCAAGACAGGCGAATTCAAGGAAAAAAAGGCCGGCAAGACCGATGAGCCCGGAAGCAAATCCGGACAAGCGGCCGAGCAGCCCCAGGCAGAGCCCGCAATACCGGCCGCAAAACCTAAACCGAAACGATATGAAGTCCCATATGAAGCCTTTGAAGGGAGCGCCAGGAGGATAATCATAAATGTCCGATTCAACGAATCCGTCACCGCTCCAATGATACTGGACACCGGCGCGCCTGGGTTGGTCATTTCGCCGCGCCTGGCGGAAAAGCTTGGCATATTTGACAATGATGAAGGGAAGCTTTTTGCGTTAACCGGCGGCATCGGGGGCTCGGCTCCGGCGATCATCACCATCATGGACACTGTGAGGATAGGGGACGCGGTGGACCATTTCGTCCCCACAACAATCACCCAATCAATTTCCGGCAATTTTGAAGGGCTTTTGGGGATGGACTTCATGGCCAACTTCTCATTTACGATAGACACCGCCGGCCAGAAACTGATTCTTGAGGAACTTCCTGAAACAACCGGCAGGCCCGGCGGCCATGACGAAACATGGTGGAGGCTGACTTTCAAGGATTTCGCCAGGACCAGGAAGGGATGGGAGGGCTTCCTCAATTATCTGAAGAAGCAGGAGGTGGAGTCCACCTTCACCGGGACCACCATGGCGACCATCAAAAGGTGGAAATCCTTCGCCGAAAAGCAGTACTCCGAGGCTGACAAGCTTTTTTCCAAGCTGGACAATTACGCCGCCCGTCATTCCGTGCCCATGGCCTGGAGAAGATATTAAAACGCGCAAATAAAAAAAGCGCGGACCCGAAAGCCCGCGCCTTTTGTCAGCGGATTGTAATGTCAGAAATCCTTGAAATCATCGTCCAGCGGAATCAGGTCGTCCGCTTTCCCCTTGGCCTTGGGCTCTAGCGCGTGGGCGGGAGCCGCGGAAGCGTGACGGGGGGCCGGGGAGTGATGGGCAGGGGCCTTTAAGGCCGCTTTGGGCTTGACCTTGCGGGCCGGAGCGCCGCCGGAAGACATGCGGCTTCGGACCGAGGCGGCGCCTTCCACCAGCGCCACAAGATTGCCGACCATGTCCTTTAGCTTCGCCGCCTGGGCGTTGAGCTCTTCGGACGCGGCTGCGGTCTCCTCGGCGCCGGCGGCGTTCTGCTGTGTCACCTTGTCCATCTGGGACACTGCGGTGTTCACCTGGTCCACCCCCTGGGCCTGCTCGTTGGACGCGGCGGCTATTTCCGCCACAAGGTCCGTCACCTTCTTCACGCTGCCCACAATGCCACCGAGGGCGTCGCCGGCCTTGTTGGCCATATCGCTCCCCTCGGCGGCGCGTTTGACAGCTTCTTCAATCAGAGCAGCGGTGTCCTTCGCGGCGGTGGCCGACCTTTGGGCGAGGTTTCGCACCTCTTCGGCCACCACGGCGAATCCCTTGCCATGCTCGCCGGCCCTGGCGGCCTCTACAGCGGCGTTGAGCGCAAGCAGGTTGGTCTGGAACGCGATTTCCTCTATCACCTTGATGATCTTGGCGATCTCTTCGGACGACTTGTTTATCGCCTTCATCGCCTCGATCATGTCGCTCATCGTCTGGCTTCCCTTCTCCGCCTCGTTCCTGCTTTCGCGGGCCAGCGACGACGCCTGGTTTGCGTTGTCCGCGTTCTGCCGCGTCATCGAAGATACTTCCTCCAGGGCCGACGACGTTTCCTCAAGCGATGAAGCCTGCTCGGTCGCCCCTTCCGCCAGGCTCTGGCTGGAGGATGATATCTGCCCGGCCGCGGCCGCCACCTGGTCCGAACTGTCGTTCAATCCCTCTATGATCTTGTTCACAGGCCCGGTGATGGCGCGGGTTATGAAGATTGTAAGGGCAATTCCGATGACAAGGGCTATGCCAAGGCCGATGATCATAACCCATGACGCGGTGGAAAGGGCCGCCATTGAATCATTGGACACCCTTTTCGTCCCTTCCATCCCCGCCTTGGCCACTGCCGCCGCCTTTTCTGTAGTAAGGTTCGCCACGGCCTGCCGTTTTACGCCCACTTCACCAAGCTTCTTGAAGTTGTCTGCGGCCTCCTGCATGTGCTTGGCATATTCATCGGCGGACGTTTTTATCCCCTCTATCTGCTTTAAATTCACCTCGTGGGTTGTCTTGGCCTTGATTTCTTCCAGTTTCTTGTCTATCTCGCCGAATTTTGGCGTCAACTCTTCCAAGGCGGCGTAATCGCGGTTGGCCAGAGCTTTCCAGAAAGTGATTCGAATGCCGTTGCCAAGGTCAATGACGTCGTTCATTACAACGGTCTTGTTGTAACGCTCGGCCAGTTTGTCCGGCGGGGTCTTGCCCTTTAATTCATCCTTCAGTTTCTTGTCCTGGTCATTTAGATAGGCGTAGCAGTTGTCCATCAACTCCTTGGCGATCCTGTTGACATCACCTCTAAGTTCGTCCATGGCGTGGTCAAGCTTGGCCGTCTCCTCCACGGACGCTTCCCAATCGGCCACCGCCTTGTTCACCTCCGCCACAGCCCCGCGCAGCTTGGTCAGGTGCTTTGCCTTGTCCGCCAACTGTTCGGCCGTCTTCAGGTGCTTTTTCAGCTCTGCCATGTTCTTGCGGCCGCTTTCCAGATGCTTTTCATCGCTGGTGAAACCATAACTGCGCATGTCTATGACGGTATGGAGGGCCGAGGATTCCACGTCGCTGGCCACGTCCACCTCGGGCACGTACTCGTTGGCCAGCATGTCAACGTCGCCCTGGACGCTCAACATGTTCCACACGGCAAGGCCGCCCAACGCAATCGCGATGATCAGTATGGCTATGAAGCCGCTGGCTATTTTCGTCCCCAGTTTCATGCTGCTAAAGTTCATGTCGTCTTCATCTCCTTTTTCGGTTCAGGCAAGTTCCAACCCGCCTCATTATTCTTTAGCAATGTTCGACAGCATCGCCGCCTCTTCGGGAAAGTGTCCTAAACTTAGTTGAAACGAAGGTATGACCTCACCTGCTACCATGTTTTTGAACGAAAACAACGGAAAGCAAGGAGGTCACATGAAAAGAGTAAACGGTAACGGGAAAACTGGCAAGGGAAGAATGG
>JACRLM010000009.1 GCA_016235255.1 Nitrospinota bacterium
AAGGGCGCGGTGATAAGTCATATGCGGCGTGTCCAGAAATCACCGGACCTGGTGATATCGTACTTCAACGGCGAAACGACGAAATACGCGGCTTGATACATATATAATAATGTCTATATTATTATGAGACGGTTAATAAAACGGCTGTTCAGCGCAAGCGCCAGACGCCCGAACTCGTAGCCGGCCTTGTGATTGCCCGTCACCCCGCCTATGAAAATGCCGCCGAAAACAACGTAGGCCACCGCGTTGTCATCAATGGTCCCGTAATCCAGACTAAGGTTGACGGCCTTGACGGCGTTTGCGATGCATAGCTCCGGCCGTATCTGATAGGACGCCTTCAACAAGGCTCCTATCAGACGCATCGCCGTGGACTTGCCCTCGTCTTCGCACAAGGGGAGATTGATAAGGTCCTCCGCCTTTTTGCCCCTCATTTTCCACTTTAACCTGACGAGGTCGGCGAGAAAAAGAGGCGGGACGAATTTCCCCTGCAGCGAAATCCCCATCATCTTCAACGCCTGCCGGCCAATGTCGTATGCTCCCTTGAAATCGCCGGTGTTCGAGTAAAAATGGACCATAGCCTCGTACACTTCGGCTTTTTCCTTTTGGCTTGAAGCGTATTTCAGGGCCTTGTGGTAAAGTTCCTCCGCTTTCCCGGCGTCTCCGGCCAGGTATTCGCATTCGGCGCGCTCAACCAACAGCTTGAACGAAAGGTCCCGGTTCCCCTCCTCTAGTCCCGCAAGAAATTCCTGGCCCGTCTTGATGTGCTCCAGCGCCGGCTGGAACGCCGCCGACCCTTTTGCCTTGACGGCGGCCGAAAGGTTGAGTCCGGCCAGGCGGACACGGAGGGCCGCTTCGCCAATCAACCCGGCGGCCTGGTTAAAATGGCTCACTATGACGAATATTTTATCGTCCAGCTGATTGTCCGGGGTGTTCGCAAGGAACATCTCGCCGGCCTTCAAATGTATTCTTTTCTTCTCATCTTCGCTTAGAAGGCCGTATGCCGCCTGCTGGATCCTGTCATGGAGGAAACCGAAGACAGCCTGCGGATCGATGGCGTCTTGCGAGGCATTTTCCGTGGAGGGCAACCGATCGAGGAATTTGCAGCCGTCCCCGGCAGGGACAATCAGTTCCTCTTTTAACGCCGGATAAATATTTTCCGCAACGGCCGCGGCTGGAACGCCGCTGACGACCGATAGGTCTTGCAAGGTAAATTGGGCGCCCACACACGCGGACAGTTTGAGCATATCTTGCGTTTGCGGGGAAAGTTTCCTTATTTTTCCCGCCATCAATTCGACCACGTTGCCTGATATTTCTACCAGCCCGATCCTGTGAATGTCCCATGCCCAGCGGCCTTTGTCATAGTCGTAATGCAACAGTTGGCTGTCATGCAGGTTTTTCAAAAGCTGACTGACAAAAAACGGTGTCCCTCCGGATTTCTTGTGGATCAGGCTGGCCAGCGGCTCTGCTTCGGCCACATCGCAATTGAGCGTGTCTGCGGTCATCTGGCACACCGTTTCAGCGGATAGATCCTCAAGCGCGATGGAATCTATCTCGACACCTTCGTTTTTCAGCCGGCCGATGGCGAGCATCAGGGGATGGGCCGCCTCCACTTCGTTTTCCCGGTATGCCCCCACGATCATAAGATTGGCGCACGAACGGTCTGATGCCAGAAGTTCGATCAGGTTCAGGGAGGGGCTGTCGGCCCACTGGAGGTCATCGAGAAAAAGGACAAGAGGGTGGTCCGCCCCGGCGAAGACGCGGACAAAATTCCTGAAATAATAATTGAACCTGTTCTTCGATTCCCGCGGGTGCAACGCGGGAACCTCCGGCTGCGCGCCAATGATGTGGCGCAGCTCCGGGATGACGTCTATTAGCACCTGCCCGTTGCCATCGGCGGCTGCCAGTATCCGCTCGCGCCATATCGCTATACTCTCATCGCTTTGCGTGAGTATCTGCCTGAGAATGTCCCCGAACGCCCGGATAAAAGAGAAATAAGGAATATTCCGCCGGTACTGATCGAACTTGCCCGTGGCGAAGTATCCGCGCCTGCCGGCTATGGGTTTGTGGATTTCATTGACCATGGTGGATTTCCCGGCCCCGGACCGTCCGGTCACCAATGCCACAGCGCGCCTTCCTCCACATGCCCGATCAAAAAAGCTGTTCAACACTTCAAGCTCTTTTTCACGGCCATAAAGCTTTGATGGAATAATAAATCTGTCCGGCGCGTCGTTTCTCCCCGGGACAAAATCTTCAGGGACTCCGCCGTTGCCCAGCCCGGCGATGATAATATCCAGGTCCTTGACCACGCCGATCGCGCTTTGATAGCGGTTTTCCGCGTTTTTCTCCATTAATTTTTTAACGACCAATGATACCGCCAATGGTATGGTTTTGTCCCGTTCATGCAGGGCGACGGGCATGACGGCCATGTGCATATGGATCATCTCCATCAGGTCGCCGGTCCGGAAAGGCTGTTCCCCAAAAAGCAATTCATAGATTGTCACGCCCAACGAGTAATAATCGCTCCTGTAATCAACCGGGCGGTTCATCCTGCCGGTCCTTTCGGGAGAAATGTAGGCAAGGGTCCCCTCAATATTGTCAGGGCTTTTCAACTGCTGGCTTCTATGCTTGAAAACGGAAGCGATTTCAAAATCAATGACCTTGATCTCGCCGGTTTTTCTGTTGATAAGTATATTCGCGGGATTGAAGTCGTTATGCATAATGCCCTGGCGGTGTATCTCATCCAGGGCCAGGGTGATTCCCCTGGCTATCTTCAGCTTTTCGTCCAGGCCCATCGAAAGGGTGGAAATTGATTTTAACGACTCTCCGCCGAAGTCGCCCATTATAATCGCCAGTGTGTTGCCAAGCTTTTCCAGGGAATATATTTTTACGGCCCCGGCGGAGCCCAGGTTTGTTGCAAGTTCATATTGGCGCCTGAAGTTCGCCAATTCCTTTGATGTTGGGAACTCTGCGGTCAGGACCTTGGCGATTATCGGGGATTGATCTGATTCCCGGCTTCCCCGGAAGACGGCGGTGGCCTGGTTCTGGAATATTTTTTCGCCGATTGAGTAGCCTTTTAAACCAATCATGATCGCTGGTTCAGGCGCAAGAATGGGCGACGTCAATCATAACTTTCATCCTTCAATCCTAATATTTGGCCGGCTGCCCACAGAAAAATGTTATGCGAGCAGGCAATCGAAGTCAAGATAAGACATCCTGGATGCTCATTCCATCTATATCGGCTTTAAAGATAGCAAGATTATTATTACCTATTTGAAGATGGCCGTTACGTGAAATACATCCAGCGCAGCTTGTCCACTCTTCGGTCCAGACCACGCTGGACGGTTACGGCCGCCTGCTCGAAGATGTGAATCCGGAGCAGGCCAAGGCCCTGGATAATGCGCTTTTCGGAGGAGGAGAAAAAGAGTCTGTTAGAAGAGTGTTAGAAAAAACGGGCTGATTTGGCGGGAATGAGGGGGGTGCCGAAACTAACCGCTTGTTTTAATTGGTAGCGGGGAGAGGATTTGAACCTCTGACCTTCGGGTTATGAGCCCGACGAGCTACCGGACTGCTCCACCCCGCACCTGAACTATTTATTATATTTTTTCTTTCGGCTCCAGTCAATCATTTTGCGAATTGTTTTTTATGAACGTGTGAACCGGCCATGGACAATGCCCGAGATGGTGTTTGTCCACCAGCAAGCTCCGGAAGCTATAACAGGCGCAAGGTACACGAACCGCATCCTGTAAAGGGTGCCGATGTTCGGAATAAACATCCCCAGAGGCCAGATTGTTATAAGGAGGAATATTACTATCCATATCCTCACCCTGCCCGGCGAGGACGAGCCTAGCATCTGGAATGCAAAGCCGGCGTACATTATGTACAGAACGATCATCTCAACGCCGCTTGCGATTTTCACCGCGGATTTTTCATTGATACCCTTTTCAATCCACTCAATGGGGAATGGGGCGAAATACGCTATTTCAAATCCGCGCGGGGAATATCTGATTATGTCGCCCAGGCTTCTGAACACCACGGTGGTGTCCACGCAATTTGCTTTCGGCTGCAGGTAGAAGGTAAGGAAAGTGTCCCGGTACAGGCACGCGCCAAAGACATACTTGCTGACGGACAGAGGCAGGAAACCGACTTCCTCCCAGCGGCTCATCAGCCTTTCGAGCATCCACGGCAGATTGCGCTCGTGCTCTTCCGCCAGGGCGAACACCATGCGTTCCTTGTCTTCCAAAGGCTCCGGGAAGTTGTAGTGCGACTTGAACAGCCACCTTTCAACAAGCATGTCAAGCTCAGGGGTCCTTTGCAGTCCGGCCAGCCGGGCCACCTTTTCTTTGTCGGCCTCGATGCGGGCTTCGTCCCTGGCGTTCTTGTCCGGGTGGGAGGGGACTTCCGCCAGCGCGATTTTGGCCGGCAGGAAAATCATGGCGAGGGACAGGACAACGGGGATAATAGCCGCATAAAGTGAATCACGGTCTTTTATCGCGGTTATTATGATGGCCGCCAGCGCTGAAATGACAAGGAAGCCAAGCAATTCCTTCCTGATCATTCCGGACAGGAACATTCCCGATGTTATCAGCGTGGCGTTGAACTTTCTGTCGTTTCCCTGCAGCAGTCCGCAGTATCCCCGCGTGAAGGCCAATACCCCCAGGTTGAAAAACGGGTCCTTCATAAGCTGTGAGCCAAGCATCAGGTTTGACGGCCACAATCCGTAAACAACCGCCGCCACCGCCGCACCTCTCCCTGCCCCGCCCGCAAATATCCCGGCCAGCGAATACACCAGCAGCGCGGAAAGCGTCCATGCGGCGGCGTTAAGGGGGGAGAAAGAAAGCGGATCCGCCCCGAACAGGTAATATGAAAAACCAACGAGCTTCACATGGAAAGGGTGTGACGCGGCAGGCACGGTCCAAAGCTTGGAAACGCTTTGAGTCTTGGCCAGCATGGCCAGATAAGCGGCCCTTTGATGGTAGTCGAACGAATCGAGCGCGAAGTTCCACAGCCCGGCCCCGTTATGCTGGCTTGCAAGGACGGTTGACCGCGCCACGGCAGACATGCCCGCGGACACCGCCATGTGGAACGCAAACAGGCCCAGGAACGCAAAAACCAGCTTCTTGTTCTTGTTCATGGAAACACCGTGATCCCCGCCAGTTTTTTATGGACAGCCTGCGCTATTATCCTGTTGCCATAAGCGGACGCATGTCCGGAATACGGCGCGATATTGAATTTGTCCGTTTCAAAGTTCTCGTCGAGCGCATCGGCCACCACAAGGCCGCTCATTTCACCGTTATTCACGAGCCCTTCCTTGAACGTGGCATAGGACGCCTTTTCTCCCCTGTCCTTGAGCTTAAGGTCGTGCGCCTCGGGTATGAACAGCAGGATCGGCATGAAACCGCGCTCGCGGGACAGCGCATGGAAACGCCGCACGATCTCATTCATCACCGCAAGCGGGCGCTCCTCCTTCCACAGATCGGGCCACCTTTTCACGCGGAAAAGCAGGTAGTCCGCCGTTTTGACAAGGCTCAATGAATATGGAAATTTTATCACCGGGCGCAATCTGTTGAACTCGTGCCAGTAATCATATTTTTGCACCGCTTCCACTATCCTGCGCCGCCCCTCGGGGCTTTCAGGGTCATTAAGATGCGAGGTCCGCCAGACAAACGCCCCGTTCTCTTTCACCAGCGCCGGTTTTATGTTCGCGCCGCCGGCGGTCACCCAGTAATAAAGCGGGCTTATATTCACGGCCCGTGCGATGTTCTCGCTGAGGACGGCCAGGATGATAATGTCCGTCCTGCGGCCGGAGTTTAAGTCCCGTTCCATCTTGAGCAATGCCTGGTCCGGCCCGTATCCCTTTACGCCGTAATTGAGGACCTTGGTTTTGGTGAATCCGGAAAGATAGTATTGCCAGGTCTGGTCATCATTGACGTCCTGGCAGAAAGTGAACGAATCGCCGTATGAAGATATGCGCACGGTCTTTGAATCACAGGGAGTGTTCCTGCCGCCATGGACCGGGTCGCTTGTGAATTTGCTTGTGTTTTCCCATCCGAGGACGGGATCGAATCCGGAACCGGAAAGGCTTCCGGACGGGGCGTTGTTTATTGAGCGCGCGTATTCTTCATCGTCCACCCGCAGATGGTACACAAGCCTGCCGCTTGCGTAAAAATAAAAGAACGCCCAAGACGCCGTTTCCAGGATGAATATTCCCGCCGCCAGCGCGCCCAGCGAAAATAATGCGCGCTTCAATGCAGAAGGACGGCCGATCCGTTCGGATCCCATCAGCCTCTAGAGGCTCCAGTAATCCGCGCCGCCAAAATCCCCCGGCGTGAACATGGACTTTATGTCTATGACAAGTCCATTCCCGCCTTTTAGCGATTTGCGCAGGGCGGCCGGCCCCATCTTGACATATTCTTCATGCGCCACTGCCAGCACGAGAATGTCCAGCTCCTTGAGTTCGTCAAAACCAACAAGGTTGACGCCGTACTCCTTCTTCGCCATTCCTTTGTCGCAAATAGGATCGTGGACGAACGTTTCCACGCCGAAGTCCTTAAGCTCGTTTATGATGTCCGGCACGCGGCTGTTGCGCAGGTCCGGGACGTTTTCCTTGAAGGTAAGCCCCAGCACTCCGGCCTTGGCCCCCTGCAATGTCTTGCCGGACTTTAGCAGCAGCTTTATCGCCTGCTGGGCCACATGCTTTCCCATTCCCTCGTTGATGCGCCGGCCGGCCAGTATCACTTCGGATTCGTACCCAAGCTCTCTTGCCCTCCAGGTCAGGTAATAAGGGTCCACCCCGATGCAATGCCCGCCCACCAGACCGGGGTAAAATCTGTGGAAATTCCATTTTGTTTCCGCCGCCGCCAGCACGTCGCGGGTCCTCAAGTCCATAAGGTTGAAGATCATGGACAGCTCGTTTATCAGCGCAATGTTAATGTCCCGCTGGATGTTCTCTATCACCTTGGCCGCCTCCGCAACCTTTATGGAGGCCGCCTTGTGTATCTTGGCGATGACAGCGTTGTACACCCCAGCGACGGTGTGAAGCGTCGGCCCGTCCTCGCCGGAGACGACCTTCACCACTTTGTCTATAGTGTGCTCCTTGTCGCCGGGATTGATCCTTTCGGGAGAATAGCCCACCTTGAAATCCACGCTTTGTTTCAGCCCTGATTTTTCCGCGATGATCGGCGCGCAGACATCCTCGGTGACGCCGGGATAGACAGTGGACTCGAAGACCACTATCGTCCCCTTCTTTATGTTGGCGCCTATGGTGGCGCTGGCCGAGCGCAACGGGCTCAAGTCGGGATTTTTCGCCGAGTCCACCGGGGTTGGGACGGTGACTATTATGAACCGCGCCTCTGAAAGAACGTCCGGCTTGTCCGAGAAAGTCAGGTTCGCGCTTTTCAGCCTGGCGCTTTCGACCTCGCCGGTCTCGTCATGCCCTTCGCGCAGCCGCTCCACGCGGCCGGAGTTGTTGTCATACCCCTTCACAAGGAATTTGCCAGCCAGCGCCACCGCCAGCGGCAGCCCGACGTAACCTAAGCCCACCACCGCGATGGACTCTTTTTTATCCTCAAGCCTCTTTAACAAATCGTCGAACATTGATTTTGCCATGCCTTTAATTGGGGATTCGTTTTACTGGTTTTTGGATAGCCACGCCTGGAACATCAGCGCGTTCCACAGGTAATACTGCCAGTTCCTTCCGCCGGAAAGATGTTCCGTCCACTTCTCCCTTATCGGCCCCGGGGAAAGGTATCCTTCCCGGGCCAGCCTGCCTTCCGCCAAAAGGTCTTCCGCCCATTCCTTCAACGGGCCGCGCAGCCAGCTGTCAATCGGAAGGCCGAAACCCATCTTCGGCCTTTCTATTATCTTCTCCGGGACATGGCGGTAAAGAATATTGCGCAACGTCCACTTCCCTTTGCCGTCCCTGATTTTATACCTTAAAGGCAGGCGCGCCGCAAGCTCGACAACCCTGTAGTCGAGCAACGGAGCGCGCGTCTCCAGGCTCACGGCCATGCTGGCCCTGTCCACCTTCACGAGTATGTCGTCGGGCAGGTAGCTTACGATGTCCAGCAGCATCATCTGACGGGTGAAATGCCCATCAAGCCCCTTGCCGACCCCGGACGTAAGCGCCGTGGGATACTCCATGCCGCCGATGGCCACTTTCTCCGGCTCCTTGAAGTGCGACACAAGCCCCCTGTATATTTCCACCGGGTCTTCCACTCCCAGTATCTCCGCCATCTTGTGCGCCTTGTCCCCGGCGCGGGCCACGCGCGCACGGGAGGGCAACACAGGTTCTATGGCTGCGTACATTGCGTCCCAGAATCCCGGCGGAACGCTTGTTATGGCGCAGGCCGCGGCCTTGCGCGCCCAGGCGGGAGCCCATCCTATCTTGCGCCATAGCGACATGGCCCACAGGTATCTGTTGTATCCTCCGAAACTTTCGTCCCCACCGTCACCGGACAGGGCCACCGTCACCCCTTCCCTTGCGATGCGCGAAACGAGATACGTCGGTATCTGGGACGAATCCGCGAAAGGCTCATCGTATATTTCCGGCAGGTCCGGGATAACCGCCATCGCCTCGGCGGGGGTGACATATAGTTCTGTATGATCCGTCACCAGGTGCTGGGCGACGGCCTTTGCGTGCGGAGCCTCGTTGTAACCCTCCTCGAAAAATCCGATGGTGAAGGTCTTCGGCGGCCTTGTGCCCGCCTGCTTCATGAGGGCAACCACCAGCGAAGAGTCCACCCCGCCGGACAGAAACGCCCCCAGCGGCACGTCGCTTATCATGCGTATCCGCACAGAGTCGAGCAACAGCGAGGCGAAGCGTTCTTCTATCTCCCTGTCGTCCCCCTCCAACGGTGAATTGAGCCCTTCCATATACGCCTGCTCCGCGGACCAGTAAGTCTGCGCCGCTTCGGGCGAGACGTGATCGAAGGGAGCCTGCACGGTCAACGTCTTGCCCGGCATGAGCTTGTAGACCCCTTTGTATATGGAATACGGGGCCGGTATGTAGTTGTGGCGCAGGAAAAGGGCCAGCGAGTTGCGGTCTATCTCCGCGTTGAAAAGCGGATGGGCCTTGAGCGCCTTAAGCTCGGAGCCGAACAAAAGCGTCCCTCCCGTCCAGCAGTAATAAAGAGGTTTCTTCCCAAGCCTGTCACGGGCGAAGGTGATTGTTCGCTCGCGCCTGTCCCACAGGGCGAAAGCGAACATGCCGTTGAACAGCTTTATGGCATCCCCAACGCCATACCGCTCCACCGCCTCGAGCATCACCTCCGTGTCGGAATGGCCGCGCCATTTCACCGGGCCGGATTTTTCCAGTTGCGCCCGGATGTCCTGGAAGTTGTACACCTCGCCGTTGAAAACTATCACGTACCTTCCGGAGGCGGAGGTCATGGGCTGATGCCCATGGGGTGAAAGGTCGAGTATGGACAACCGCCTGTGCCCCAGCGCAACACCGGCCGTAGCGTCCACCCACACACCCATGTCGTCCGGGCCGCGCCGGATTAGGGTGTTCGTCATTTTCACCACGGCCGCCTCCATGCGGTCCGCCGCGCCTCCCGTGGCCGTCACAAAGCCCGCTATGCCGCACATGACGTCAACTCTTTCTCACGGTGAAATGCCAATATGGGATACGGTTCGATATCTTCACATCGGCGAACGTGTCCTTGAGCCCATAAATCTGATCGCGCGTGAAGCGCTGCTCGATACCGGTGAAGAACCTGTCATAAACGTCCTGCCTGATCCGGGCGAATCCCTTGCCGGTGTACCCTTCGTACAACGGAACCTTTGACGACAGGCCGAGAGGTTTTAACGCCGCTCCCAACGCCACCATCGGCATGTAAACGAACACGGTGGTGAAAAACGTGAACGCTTCGCGGAACGCATGGTTTCTCACGCCGGACACGGCGCGGCGGACGGCGTCCACCACCTGGAAGATCGCCTTGTAATGGAATGGCCGGTTGTCCAGCGCGTAATACAGGTAGATGAGCATGTTCGGCGCGAAACGGGACAGGCCTCGCACAAGATCAAGCGCTGGCGCCGGGATATGGTGCAGCACTCCAAGGCTGAATATAAAATCAGCGAACCCGGTACGGAACGGCAAGTTAGTAATGTCCGCCATGAAGAATATTGCGTTGGGGGCGTCCTTCAGGTTTTTACGCGCCACAAAGATCGCCTCCGAAAAGTCCAAAAGTACGATCTCCCGGCAACTGGAGTGGATAAAATGGCTCCACCTGCCGATGCCGCATCCCGCGTCCGCCACCCGCGCGTCCTTGAGCGCCGGGATGTCAACAAGGTCGAAGTAATCGTTGAACTCCGCCTCATGCTCCGGCAGGATTTCCGGAAATCGTTTCCACTCTTCGCCGAAGGTGAACTGAATGTCCTCGGCGAAGCCTTGCCCGCTTGCGCCAGCGCCCGAGGAACCGCGAAGCGATGGGGGGAGGCGGTCATCGTCCAAAAGCACGATCACGTCGTCCACCACAGGATAGAAACGGCCGTCCACCGATATGCCGTCCTTTTCAAGGCTCACGTCCGCCGCCCCGAAAATATCCTTCAGCGAATCGAGCTTGTCAGCGTAATACATCCGTCCCGGCGATCCTTTCGTATAATTGCTCGTAACGCGTGGTGACCGCCGCCAGCGAATAGCGCTCCTCCACCCTTTTGCGCGCCATCGCCCCCATCTCCCGCCGGGAAGACGCTTCCATCTCCAGCAATTTGCCTATGGCGGCCGCCATCGCCTCCGGATTCCGCGCAGGCGCCGTCATCCCGGTGTCACCCATAAGTTCCTCCACGTCCCCCACCCTTGTGGCCACGCATGGCACGCCGCAGGCCATCGCCTCGCCTATGTTATTGGGAAATCCTTCGCTGTACGACGAGTTCACGGCGATGTCGAAAGCCGCCGTCACTTCGTGAATGTCCCTTCGCTCGCCAAGAGTGAATACTTTGCCTTCAAGCCCGTTGTGGCGGATCATTTCCGATATCGCCGCGTTGTTGTCCGTCCCCTTTCCGGCGAGTATGAAACGGGCGTTGTGATATTTCCCGGCAACTATCGCCGCGGCGCGCAGAAAATTATCGTGATCCTTCATCGGATCATACCGCGCCACGAGCCCGACGATCAACGAGTCCTCGCCAAGGCCCAGGCTGTTTCTGATCCTTGCTCGCGAGGAACCGTCAGGGCGGAACATCTCCACGTCAAACCCGTTTGGAATAAGCTCCCAGCGTTTTGGCGTGTAACCGAGCCGTTCATGGGCGGCCTTTCCGGCGGCTGAGTTCACCACCACGGCCTTCGGCATGGACGACATCCACGCCAGTGTTTTTATCACCATGAAAAGCGACCTTGGATGATCTTCCGGCCGCAGGTCCGAGCATCGCAGATTCCAAATCACAGGCGATTTTCCGGCAATCCTGGCCGCCAGCGTCCCCAAAAGATCGGAATGGTAAAGCCATGTTTGCACCACATCCGGTCTCTCTTTTTTCAACAGCCGGACGAGCCGTACAAATCCCCCCGCCATCGCGGAACCTGTTCCGGCCTCAAGGCTGTCCACCGGGATTCCCGCCGATTTTATCATTTCGCCCACCGGGCCTGCTCCGGTGACGCTGACGACGCTACATAAGAACTTGTTCCTGTCCATCCGCGAAACAAGCCGGCTTAGGAATATTTCAGCCCCCCCTATGTTCAGTCCGGTGACAAGATGGAGCACTTTAATCATCATCGCGCCTCTTCAATCACGCGCAATGTCTGAGCGGCCATGGCCTCCACGCCGAACATTTTCGCGATCCGCTCCCGTGCTTTGCCGCTTACAGCGTCTCTATTCGATTCCATCCGAGCGAGCATTTCCATGATACCTTTCGAAAGCGCCTCCGGATTTTTGGGCGGAACAATAATTCCAGTTTCTCCAGCAATCCATGCCGCGTCCCCCACGTCCGTCGCCACGCACGGGACGCCGCAGGCCATCGCCTCTCCCACCGCATTGGGAAAACCTTCGCCGATGGAAGAGAGCGCCGCAATGTCCATTGCGTTATATAGCGCTGGCATATCGCTGCGCTCCCCCGTGAAAGTGACGGCGGCCCCAAGGCCAAGTTCAGCCGCAAGTTTGCGCATCTTTTCAAAGTATTCTTCCGGCCCGCCACCCACTATAAGAAAGCGCAAGCCGGGCCGCGCATTAAGCATAATTTTCGCGGCGTGAAGAAACGTGGGATGGTCCTTCATCGGGTCCAGCCTTGCCGCAAGGCCAACCACCTTGTCATTTTGTGAATAGCCAAGCTCGGCGCGTACCTTTGCTCCGGCCTCGCGGTCTGGCCGGAACATTTGCGTGTCTATCCCGTTCGGGACAACGCTAAGCCTGGCGGCGGGATAACCCTTGTCCGCAAGGATGGCCATCCCTGCCTTTGAGTTGACTATCACCCGGTCGGCAAACGTAACGAGCCCCCTCTCCAGCGTGTACGAAAAGCCGGTGAGCCAGTCATACCGCGAAAGGTCCATGAACGAGGCCCGCACACTCCATATAACTTTCGCACCGCCGAAAAAAGGTTTTAGCGACGCGGCCATGATATTTGGCGGCCCCAGGTAGCTTAAGACGGCGGAGGGCTTTATGCTCCGGACAGTTTTGACCAGACGGGCGGCGAATCCGGCCGTGTCCCATCTTCCCTTCTTGTTCAACCGGACGACGGGAATCCCCGCCTCCGCCATATCTTTTTCAAAAGCCCCGCCGGAATAGAACACAGCCACATGCACCTCATGCCCCATCCGCTTGAGCGCCTGGGCTGTGACGGTCAACTGCCGTTCGGCCCCGCCGGTCTCAAGCGATCTGGCGAGAAACAGCAGCCTGCTCATCCGTGATTCAAGCGGCGCAGTGGAGCCGTGGCAAACGAGGCAATGTAACCTGCCGCCGCCGCAATGTACATGAAAGCCAGCGTCCCGGTGAACCTTGTGGAGCCGTATGTCACCAACGTGACAATCGCCATGTTGATGACGAATATCGCAAACGGCGCCGGGAGTGAAACATGCGCCCCACCTTTCAGCGCGTTTACCGCGATCAGGACCATGGCCGCCACCATCAGGATATGAATGTGCGGAAGACCTTCGTTCTGGTGATAGTAAGCGTATGAAAGTGCGGCGGCCAAGGCGACTGTCAGCGCATACCCGGAAAGCTTTATTAATTTGCCGTGCTCACGCGCAAAAGCCGGCATCGCACCGGTGGCCGCTTCGTAGATGACGAAGATAAGCATGATCTTCAGCGACAGGTATTCGTCAAATCCCCGGTCCAACTTGTTGAAGAAGATTCCAGGAAACATTTGCGGATGAGACATGTAAAAGCTTGCGGCCTGGGCCACAAGGGGCAATCCTTTTATTTCCGGCCTTTCGTAAAACTTTGCGGCCCCTTCCGGATGCCAGTCCCCGTCATAGGCCATTTCATTGTTGTTGTCCTGGATTATCGATTTTGCCTGCGTTGAAAACACGACGAACGACCCGCTTTTGACCGACGCATAGACAGACCATGGCGCCGCCACAGCGAAAAATCCCGCCGCCACCCACGCCAGCGTTTTCATGCCCGCCGGAGGGGCCGCTTCACTCAACGGCTCTTTCTTCCACGCTTTCACAAAGACATAAGCGAAAAACAGCGGTGGAACGAAAATCAACGTTCCTTTCATCAATGGATTTGCGGCAAGGACCGCTCCGAACGCAAAAGCGTTCATACACACCGGAGCGCGGCCAAGCCGCAGGAAAGCGATTATCGCGAGAAACGCCGCAAACGCCGTCAGCGGTTCGGTAAGGATATCCTTGGCCATCCCTTCGGCGTAACCATCCATGAAAACGTGCGCCCCGGCGATCCCCGCCGCCACGCCGCCATACCCCCAAAAGGCGTACCCGATATAGGGCATGGAAGCAGCTATGATTATCAGCGCCAGGAACTGCGCCTGTTTTGCCGCCCGGGGGGATACCCCGTAAATTGAGTAAACGGCGGCGAGAAACAGCGGATATCCGGGCGTCCGCATCGAATCGAATGATCCACCGCCGGCGCCTTGCTTCATAAACTGGTTTTTCAGCCCCTCATAGTCCTCACGAGGCTCTTCGGAAAATTTGTAAACGGAAAATTCCTCCACCCCGCCGAATTTGTTCACCCCATGCCCTTTAGCGAGGTTGACGGCCAGGGACTGGTATTCCCAAGTGTCGCCGCCGAAGTACGCCGTGTCCGTGAAAGATTTCGGCGCGCCGTAATATAGCGCCAGCGCCACGCATAGAGGGAGGCACACATATCGCGCCACCGCCGCCGAGGGACATATGCGCTTACGATCCTTCACACACGGCCACAGCGCAACCGCCGCCAGCGAAAACGCCACTGCGTATTTCCACCACGCGGCATGGCCGGTTGCGCCGTAATGCGAAAGGTAAAGATCAGCCAACGCACCCGCCACCATCGCATTGATGGCCGCACGCATAGGACCGCTCATGCGGCGCCCGGCCTTAAAAGCTCGTCCCACATCGCCATTACGCGCGCGGTGGAAAATCTTTCTGTCACCTGCGATGCGGCGGACGACAACCGGAGCCGCAAGTCCACGTCTGTAATCAGCCGGTCCATGACGCCCGCCAGCGCGTCCACGTCGCCCGGCGGAACAAGCAGTCCGTCGGCGCCGTTCCTTATTATCTCTCCCGGCCCCCATGGACAATCAAAGGCCGCCACCGCAAGCCCGCCGGCCATCGCCTCCAGCAGAACGTTCGGGAATCCTTCAAAGCGGGACGATAAAACGAATATCTTTGCCGACCGGAACGCCCCGGCAGGATCGGCGGTCTTCCCGTGAAACTCAACGCGATTTTCAAGTCCAAGCGCCGCGCGCTGCCGCTCCAGCGCTGTCCTTTCCGTACCTCCGCCGTATATGGAGAGTTTCCAGCCCGGGTGAGTTTCCTTTATCTTCCCGAACGCGTTGAGCAAAAGGTCGAATCCCTTTTGGGGTTCAAGCCTTCCCATGGCCACTATCACGTCACCAGCATCTGTCTGTGCGGCTGGATGTGCGTTGATGGCAGGCCCGATGGTATTGGGAATCACCGCAACGCCCCCCCTGCCCCAACCTTCATAATACCGGGCCGCGCCTTTTGTCTGCGTGACAATCCTGGCGGCGAATGGATACGCCACCCGGCGCAGCAATCGCCATGATTTTTTCTCCAGGTTGGCGAATGGGTCCACCCTTTCACACACCATCACAGGAATTCCGGTTCCCGCCGCCGCAAGGATTGTCAGGACGTTCACCTCGGTCATGAATGAAACGATGGCCGACGGCCGCGTATGTTTGAGCGCGCGCCGTAGCGCCCCCAACCTGCGGGCGTTGTTCGCCATGGCGTTCAATGCCCCTTGAGATGGCGCCATTAGCCCCAGCCGGGTGACCGCGACAGATTTGTTCATTTCGTAAAACGGCGCTTCGCCCTCCAGCAGGATGACGGACACATCATGGTCGCAAGCGGCCCAGTGGTTGGCGACAAACGCGAATATCTTCTCCGCCCCGCCGGCGCGCAGGGAGGAGATGACCATGGTTATCCGCATTTTTATTTGCCGGTCCCTGCGCTGATTATCGCCATGTACCCTTCCACGATCTCGTCAATCGAGGGTATGGATATGGAGCGGACATACGCCTCGTGGTTGTCGGCGATCCTTTCTATAAGCGCGGGGATTTCCTCCATCTGCGTGTAGCTTAATCCCCCCATCCCCACGATCTCCCGCGTGCCGCCGCTGTCAAGATATATCACCGGCGCCCCGCACGCCAGCGCCTCCGAAACGGAGTTGGAGGCGGACTCGTGGGCGCTTGCGAAAACAAACATGTCGGCCCAGCGCAGATGTCCGGCCACCACTTCGGACGGGGCCGGCGGTTCGGTCTTTATATTCTTGAACTCCGCCTCGCATCTTCCAACAAAGGTGTATTCGATGTTGGAAAAGTCCAGGGCTCCGTCCAGCCAGGCGAAGGTGTCCCGCCCCTTGCGCACGTTGCCGGACCATGAAGTGGACACGATGCGCAGTTTGCGCTTGCCGTCGTACGGGACGCGCCCGCGCGCATGGAAAATGTCCGGGTCAACGGAATTGCGCACCACGCATGGCCGCACAGGGTTGTAGCCCATCTCCAGGCTTTTGGTGAGGCTGTATATGGACTGGAACGCGGTGAAGTCCATGTGGCGGTTTATGGCGAACACTTTGTCGTCATTCTCCGAAGGGTCCGTGCCGCGGTAGATGGAGATCGGCCCGTTCACCCTGTGTATGAAAAGGTTTCCCGGCTGGGCGGCCCGAAGCTCCGCCACTTTCATATAGTCGAACCATATGGCGTTGAAGATGTGCGCGTGGCATGCCCGCTTCCAGTCGTTCCGCAATATCGTGACGCCCCGTTTAGTGAAAGCCTTTTCCAGCGCCAGGTAAAACTGGTTTGCGCCTCCGTACGGGGGGGGCATGAAGTTGTTCCACAGGTTGACAACCGTTTCGCGCGGCGGCTTTTCGAATATTTTGTAAAGATTCCTTTCCGCATAGCGCAGCACGCGCCTTGCGCCTGTGACGATGCCGCGCCCCTGGTATTCCGGGTAAAGCGTCACACGGCCCCGTTTAACCTGCGGCCGCTCATCGGACGAAAGCCTTGCGGCCACGTGGGCGTAAATATCCCGCAAGGAGGCGGCGCATATCTTCCCGGAAGTGAAGCCCCGGAATTTTTCGCTGAATTGTTCATAAAGACTTTTGGCAAAACCTTCATTGGCGTCTTTGACCAGTATTTGCGCCCCTTCCACCGCGTCGTTGAAAAGAAGCGGCCCGGGCAAAGTGTCTTCCGCGATGCCGACCCTGGCGCTTATCACCGGCACGCCGGTGAGGGCCGATTCGATGATCGCGCGCGGGGCTCCTTCCCACCTGCTTGGCACCACGGTGATGTCGCACAGCCGGTACAGCAGGTTGAGCGTGGACTTGGGCTGTATGTTGGCCGGATAATCGTCCCCCTCGATGACGGGGCCATAATACCGGAACGGGATTCCCTCTTGCGCAAGTGTCCTGCGCAGCCAATGGCGCCGAGGCCCAGTCAGCAACACCATAAGGCGCCCGCCATCTATTTTCCGCGCCGCCAGTTTTAACATGGCCAGAAATACATCGGCCCCCTTTTGCCGTTTGGGGCTGTCCAGGTTTCCCCCTTGCGTGTCGCGGAAAAAGTTCCCCACAACGTAGGCGTTTTCCGGTATGCCCAGTTCCGCCCGCAGATTGGCGAGCTGCCCCGCCAATTCCGGAGAATCGGTGAACCCGTCCTCGTCGAAAATGTACGGGACATGGAAAACGTTCTCGAAACCCAAACGTTTCAAGTCCCGCAACGCCTGGCCGCTTTGCGCGATAAGCGCCGTGGAGGCAGCCATCAGCGCCATCATCTTTGGATTTTCCACAAGGCTGAACGGGGCGTTTGAGAATGACAGCACGTGCGGGGCCAATGGCTGGTTTCCCATGACAGACCATCTGGACGCCGTGTTCTCCGGCCAGACGCAGTGGAGGACATCGGCCTTGTCCGCCGTGTCCACCACCTCGACTGCGCCTGAAAGGAACTTGCGGGCAAGCCGCGCCTCGGTGTCCAGAGCCCATCCTGTCTGGTCCGCCCCCACCACGCACACCCGCAAAGGCCGCCCTTTGTATATAACCGGATTCACCGCATCGTCCTCATATTCATTTATTTCGCGCCGTTTAGCCACGCCTGAAACATGAGCGCCGTCCACAACTGATAGTGCCATTGCGCCTTGCCTGTCACATGCTCCGCGAGTTTCGCCCTGATGGGGGCGGGATCGAAAAATCCTTCTTCCCTCAACCGCTTTTCGGAAAGCAGGTCCTCGGCCCAATCGCGCAGCGGCCCGCGCAGCCACTGGCTTATCGGCATTGAAAAGCCCTTCTTGGGCCTGTCCACTATCCCTTTGGGGACATACCTGTAAAGCAGGTTTCGCAGGACAACCTTGCCCGTCCACCCCTCGATCTTAAGTTCCGTGGGCAGTGAAGCGGAAAACTCCATCACCCGGTAATCGAGAATGGGGCTTCGCGCCTCCAGGCTTGTCCTCATCGTCACACGGTCCACCTTGGCCAGTATGGAGTCCGGCAGGCGGCTTGCGATGTCCAGATATACCATCCGCGCCACCTTGTCTGGCGAAACGAGCCATTGTGAAGGATCGGAAATCACGGTGGAAAGGTTTTCCGCCCCGATGACTATCTGGTCCGCGTTGCCCCAGTGATATATCATTCCGTAAAACCGCTCCGGCTCGACGTATGGCAGTATCCTTGCGAGCTCATGGAGCTTGTCCCCGGCGCTGTCCCATCGCCGCGACTTCGGGATCATCGGCTTTACGGCGGAATATATGGAGTCCCAGGCCTCTTTTGAAACAGCCTTCAGGGCCGCCGCCAGAGCCCGCCGGGCGGGATTCGGGATCGGATCCACCTTGGGCTGCCATTGGTTGTAATACCAGTTGGCGGTGTTGTACCGGGGATATCCGGAGAACATCTCGTCCCCTCCGTCACCTGTGAGGCACACTGTCACCTCTTTTCTGGCAAGGCCGGAGACGATGTAAGTGTTGGCCAGCGCGGCGTCCGAAATGGGCTCGTCGCATATGTCCGCCATTTCCTCAAGAACGGGCATGACCTGGTCCGGGGTGACGTAAAGCTCCGTATGGTCCGTCCCCAGCGCCTCTGCCACCGCCTTTGCGTGATGCGCCTCGTCGTGCTCCTTTTCCCGCGCGCCGATGGTGAATGTTTTCACCGGCCGCTGGCTTTGCGCCTGCATTATGGCAACCACCGTGGCGGAATCTATCCCGCCCGAAAGGAACGCGCCAACGGGCACGTCGGCCAGGGTCCGCAGACGGGTCGCGTCCCGTAATATCTCGTCGAGCCTGTCCACCGCCTCGTCCATCGTGACATTCACAGGCCGGCGCGAGCCGCGCTCCATCAGGCCGCGCAGATCCCAGAATCTTTTGGGACAGGCCGCCGTGTCCGCGTCCGCGTATGGCGAGAACGGCCCACCGGCCGCCAGCGGCATGTCCACCGTCAGCAAGCAGGCGGGAGGAATTTTGTATATCCCTTCGTAAATAGAGTGGGGCGACGGTATGTAATTGTGGCGCAAAAGCAGGGAGACGGCTCCTCGGCTTACCTTTCCCGCAAAGGCGGGATGGCGACGCATCGCCTTTAGTTCCGAGGCGAACATGAACACTCCGCCGTTCCATCCGTAGTAAAGCGGCTTTTTTCCCATCCTGTCGCGGGCCAGAGCAAGAGTCCGCGCCACCTTGTCCCACAAGGCGAAGGCGAACATGCCATTGACCAAACCGAGGGTCTTTTCCACCCCCCACCGCTCCACCGCCTCCAGCAGTATCTCGGTGTCGGAATGGCCTCTCCACTTCACCGGGCCTGTGTCCTTCTCAAGAATCGCGCGCACTTCGGCGAAATTGTACACCTCGCCGTTGAACACGATCACCGACCTCCCGCTGGCCGACACCATAGGCTGATGCCCGCTTTCGGAAAGGTCGAGGATGGAAAGGCGCCTGTGCGAAAGCGCCACGCCGGCCGCATCGTCCACCCACGCGCCGGAATCGTCGGGACCGCGGTGACGTATGGAATCGGCCATGCCGGCGGCGGTATGCCCCATCGCATCGGCAGTAGCGGCCCCGGAAAGGTCTATGAAACCTGCTATTCCGCACATTGCTTTATCATCGGAACGTCAGCCGGTGGTGCGCTTGGCCGGGAATATTTTTCAGCGGGCGGCCTTTTTTTTGTTTATCATCTCAAGCGCAATCGGCGCGAGGGCCTCGCCGATCCGCCTGTTGGCCGGATCGTTATAATGGACGTCGTCAATGAACATTTCGTCCTGGTCGTTCTCGAACAGGCTGGACAAATCGGCCATCCTCACCGCCGATGGATCCTCTTTCTCCTGAATTTTCCTGAAAGCGTCCCCCGCTTTATGGAAGAACGTTTTAAAGACTGATATGAAAGAGTTCACCTCCCTGGTCTCATACTCCTTTAGCGAAAGGCTGTCGCGCTCCCTGGCCGAGAGCGTTTTCTTAAACACTATCGCAGGCTGCAGAACATGCAGCAAGGGTATCCCGTTTTCCCGGGCCACCCCCCTTGCGGCGGCCTCGTAGTAAAGGAAGGCTCCTATGCTGAATTTGATGTCGCCCCGGACAATGTCCAGCAATTCATGTTGCGGCGCTGGCGGCTTTAACGTCAACTCGCTTTTGCCCTTGAACACCTTGATCGCTTCCGTCAAATAATAACCGTCGATCTTTCCCGGCGTGACCTTGTATTTCATCGTCAAAAGCTGCGCCAGTGAAAAATCGCCCTGCTGGACTTTCTGGATGTATTTGCCGAAATTATTGATCCCGCTCACCCTGTCGATCTGCTGGCGGTAATAGTCCTCCGCGCGCGTGTCGTAGTTAAGCGCGTCCGTCCCGCCGTCAAGGATGATTATCATGTCCGGCCAGAACGCCGGTATCAGCTCGTTCATCAACGCCATGGCGACCATCGGCATCGTATAGGCCCCCATTGCCGCGTTTATCACCTCCACTTTCCGCTCCCCGCCGATTTTTTTGGCGAGGTCCTTTTCAAGGACAGCCGCTATCGTGGCCTCGTTTGAAGACGCCCCCTGGCCGGATGCGGCGGAAGCGCCTATGAATATTATGCGGATGGTATCGGCCGGCTTGGGATCCTTGTACTCGTCGTTTGCGTCGTTGCGGTTGGATATGAAGCCGTACTTGTTTGTCCGCAGGCCGGCCACATTATCATTGGGCATATACGCGAGTATCCGCGTGAAGCTGAAATATCTTTTTGCGGTCAGTATCGGCCCGTCTCCCGGATTCGATTCCGGCGCTATGAAGTTATGTTTGAACCTGCTTATATTGGGGCCAAGTTTCATTTTCAAATAAAGATACGACACGCCCTCGATGGCGCCCGCCATAAGCAATGCGCAGAACGCCCCGATTACCATCGCAAGGATCACCTTGCCCGCTTTTCCGCCCCGGGCCGTTTTGTCTGTCATCTGGCCATCGGTCCGTCCGTCATCGCATTTACCAGGCCCGCCTGCGTGAGCTTTGCCATGATTGCGTTGGCTATTATCTCGTGCCCCTTTTTGTTCGGATGGGCGTCGTCCGGGGCGACCCAGAGGCTTTGCGGGGCTTCGGCGGCGAACTGGCCGGCCAGATCGATCACAAGGTCCGCCCCCCCGGAAATCGCCGCGTTGCGCACCTTTTCGTGTATGTCCGCAAACTCGTAGTTGCGCCCCACCGCGTGCAGCTCCGGCAGTATCGCGACAACATATACAACGCCGTCCGCTTTAGCCTGCCGCCCCAGTTCCGCCATTGCCCCCATGGCCGCTTCCCATCCTGGCGAACCGGCGGAATAAAGCGATCGGTAGTAACTTTTATAATCGCCGCCGCCCCCCTCCAGCGCGGTGCGGACCATGCCAAGCTTGCCCCAAAGCCACATGGCAAAGTACGAATAGCTCAATAGCCTGGGTGATTTATGGGCCAGCGCTTCCTCCGCGTCGTTGATGAAATAGTTGAGAATCACCATGTCGGGTTTGAACTTCCGCCCCCGTTCCATGTAAAGGGCCGCTTCCTGCGCGGTGTTATAGTTCACAGTTCCGGTGTTCATCACCTGCGCGCGCCGCGCGTTTCCAGCAGGCGCCATTTCGCGGTTAAGCCCCGCCTCCAGCAGTTGGGAGAACCTCTCCTCGCGCTTTGCCCCCCATCCGAACGTCAGCGAATCGCCAAGCAGCATTATCCGGTAAACGCCGGCCGGCTTTTCAACTCCATACTCATCGTCGCGGAAACCATGGGAATTCACCGAGACAGGAACTTTCATCAACGTGGCCGAAGAGCCGGGCGCAAGCTCATGCCCCATGGCCTGGTTTGATGACTGCCTGTCCATGATGGAGGCGAATTTGTTCATCTCCATCCGGGAGTCGGTCTTGAGGCTGAAATAGACCCGGGCCACTCCCTCCAGCGCGATGAGGCATATGGCCAAGGAAAATATGGCCGCGGCGGCCGAACCAAGAAATTTGCGCATCAATTCTTAAAGGAGCCGGTCATTTCCGCGCTTTAGGCTGGAACAGGGAAACGCCCATCAGAAAATGGCGTAGATGAACGGGCCGAAGCTGGAGTCTTCCGTCAACAGTATCAACGCCGCAAGGCCGGCCAGGACAATGATGAACGGGACCAGCATGTAATACTTGTATTGCCTGAAAAATTCCTTCACGACCAGTCTCTCCTTCCCGCGGCGGTTTGTGTTGCGCTGTAATCAGCCGTTTTTCCCAACAATCCGGCAAAATATATCATAGTTTCCACACCCGGCCATACTGTTTGTGGCCGCATGATAAGCCTTGCGCCCGGGAATTCCCGGGGCCGTTTCACTTTATTGGTTTGGCCATTTCTGGCGTCACTTGGGCGCGGCGCTTCTCCCACTCGGTTTGTATTTCCGCAATGTCATCGGGGCTGGCATTGGAGATGTGCCCGAAAGAAAGTCCCCAGAAAGGGAATACAGAACTTACCGATGACCTGATGTCGTGCAGATAGTCATACGGAACATGGTATTCAAGCCACAGGTTATCGTCTGTGTTGATTTTATCAAAGGCGCCGATATACTCACGGACCTTATCGGGGGTCATCGCCACCAGTGACAGCAATTCCACGGGAGAATGGACGTCAATGGACGCAAGGTCCTTTTCGCCGAGGTTGAAGTTCTTCTTGATGAGGGCGTAGTCTATCTTCCACCCCTCTTTCTTGCCCACAAGCAGGAAATGCCCTTTCACATATATGACGGCGGTCTCTTTGAACACGCCCGCGAATGTGTTTATGGCCGTCTTCATCGACTCCGGCGACATGTGATACGAAGGCATCCACTGGATGAAAGCTCCGTTGTCCGCAAGACGGTCCTTGACCAGTTCATAAAACTCCCGCGTGTACAAGGTCCCCACGCCGGAGATCATCGGATGGATCGGGTCTATCGTGATAATTCCGTATTTCTTGCCGGTGTTGGCCAGATAATTCCTGCCGTCGTCAACGATCACATGAACTTTTGGTTTGGTCAGCACCCCGCCGTTCACATCCTTTATATAAGCATGTGCGCCCACCACCTCGGGTGACAGCTCTATCACATCGATCCATTTTACCAGGGGGAACGACTCCAGATAACTTGTTGTGAGCCCAAGCCCCAGGCCGATGACCAGCGCGTTGTCCGGTTTGGGGTTGAGGAGCAAAGGGAAATGCGACTTGAGGACGAAATGCCTCAGTTGCAAGTACGAATTGTCCGCTTCGACGTTGCCGTCTATCATAAAAACGGTCTGGCCGCTTTGGTTCTTCAGGATGTTTATGTTCTGGTAAACACCCTCGCGGCTGTATATCAGCCTGGTGTCCTTGGACGGGCGAGCGTAATTGGCCACGATTTTTTTCGGCATAAGCATCGCCGTCAACGACAGGACGATCACAGCCCCCGCCAGCGCCAGGTGGGATTTTTCGACACGTTTGCCCATGTAATGAACGGCCCCGGCGCCCACCGCCACCAGCATCAAGGCCAAAGCGATCATCGCTCCCTTGGCGCCAAAAGCGGGGATCAATATGAACGAGGCCGCCAACGGCCCGATGATGGACCCCGCGGTGTTGGCCACATAGACCGAGCTCAACTTCCCTCCGGCGTGTTCCACGCTGTCCGTGCACATCCGCACGGCCATCGGGAAAAGCATTCCGGACATCACGCATGGTATCAGCACGAAAAACGCCGACGCCAGCCCCTTTCCCACCGTGCTGACGAACAGCCAGCTGTCCGGATTGCCCTTGAACACAGCCAGCATCGCAAATACCAGATTGGTGTACAGGTTTGGGAATACGTAGAACAATAACGCGGACACAGAAACGTAAAGGCCGGCGAGCATTATGTACAGGACATACTTTTCCGGCAGCTCTTTGCCGGACTCTATGAACGATCTGGACTTGCGCGCCCCAAGAAATATTCCCAGCAACACGAACAGGAGCATCGTGGAGAAAGAATATACCGTCGCGGCCATGTACTGTATCAGCATCCTGGCCCATACAACTTCAAGCGCCAGTATGCAAAATCCGATAAAAAACGCCGAAACAATCGCGGCCCTGGCCGTTGACCTCCCGTACACCATCAATGGAATATTGGCTGAAGGCCCGGCCTTTGAAATTATTGAGTCCTCTTTTTGCCGCGCAAAGTGCGTAACGATGGCGACACCGGCGATAATAAAATTCAGCGTGGCGGCCGTCCATGTGGTCGTTGAAAGGCCGAACATGTATATTGAAATGAAGCCTGAAACAAGGACGCCAAAGAACGCCCCAATTGTGTTGATGGAATAAAATCGCGAGACCTCTTCGCCGGCATGCCCTTCCGAGACCGCGAATTCGGCGACCACTATCGGCAAAGTGGCTCCCATCATTGCGCTTGGAATCATCAATACGATGAAAATTATCGCGAACTTGAATGTCCAGTAAACAGATGAGGCGGCCCCGAAGTAATTCACATAAAGATCATGGAGAGGATGTCCGGCGAATGCAAGTATCGAAGGGAAACTTACCGCGTAAACGCCGATCAGCAGTTCCAGAAATCCGTAGATAAGCACCCGGCCAGAAACACGGTCCGCCACTTTCCCGGCCAGAAAGCTGCCAAGGGCAAGCCCGAGCATGAACGCGCTCAACGTCATGCTCGTGGCATAGACATCCGACCCAAGGGCGGTCATAATCCGCTTCTGCCAGACGACTTCATAGATCAGGGAAGTGAGCCCGGAGAGGAAGAACAGCGCCGAGATCACGATTCGTCTTGGAACCGTTTTAATTTCTTGAAAAATATCCTTATTCATGTTCAATTCGCGGATTTTAAACTCGGCAGGCTACTTCTTCCCGGCTGCAACCTGTTTGCCGGCGTCCCCGGCGGGCAAGAGGCCGTGTTCCGTTATGTATTCAAACAGGCCGTCCGCGATTATCCGGTGCGCCTTGCCGTTGGGATGGGCGTCATCGGGGCTTACCCAAAGCGACTCCGGCTTCTCCCCGGCGAACCTCGGCGAAAGGTCCACGACTTCTTTCACGCCGACGCCGCGCGAGGCCTTCTCCACTTTTCCATATATATCGGCGAATCCATATTTCGGGCCGACTGCGTGCAGTTCCGGCAAAAGCGCCACCACCAGCCTGAATCCGCCCTCCTCCTTGGACAAATTCGCAAGGCGGCCAATGGCCTCCTTCATCCCGCGCCATCCATCCGCGTCGTCACGGTACAGGTTGGCGTAATAATTGTCATATCTCTCGCCGGAAATATACATCCGCCTGAAAGTGTCCACCCTCCCCCAAAGGAGCATGGCCAGATACGAGTATTTGATTATGAAAGGCGATTTTTGCCGGGGGGTGGGCTCCGCGTCGTTGATGAAGTAATTGAGTATCACCATGTCCGGCTTGAAGGCCCGGCCGCGCCATTCGAAGAACGAGACCTGCTGGTCGGTATTATAGTTGCCGACGCCGGTGTTGATCACCTGCGGCGTCTGTGGAATGCCGTTCTTCTTGAAGTATTCCTTGAGCGACGTTTCAAGCCGTGTGGCGAAAAGGTCCTCCTCCTTGGCTCCCCAGCCCACTGTCAGCGAATCCCCGAGCAGCATCACGCGGTAGGCCCCGGCCGATTTTTCGAGAGGATAGTCACCGCCACGGAATCCGTGGGCGTTTGTCCGGAACTCCACCCCCATCAAGGTTTCCTTCTGGTTAGGCCTGTGCTCGTGCCCGACGTTGAAGTTTTCGGATGCCCTTTTCACCGTGGCGGCGTACTTGCTCATCTCCACCTGGTAGTCCATCTTGATGGTGTACATGACGCGGCACACCACTTCCATCAATCCCAGGCAAAGCCCGGCGCTTATCAATATCACCAAAGAGGCGGTAAAAGTCTTGTTCATCTATTTTCTGTTTGTCATCTCCAGCGCCAGCGAAGCCAGGCTTTCACCGATGCGCCTGTTGCCGATGTCGTTGTAATGGCCGTAGTCCACGAATATTTCCCCGCTTTCGTCCTCAAACAGCCTTGACAAATCCGCCATTTTCACAAGGGGCGAATCCTCCTCCTTGCCGATTTTGTCAAAAGCTGCCGACGCGCCGTCAAAGAATATATACAGCTTTGCTTTGAACGACTCTTTGGTTATCTTGATTTCCTTCCACTCTTTTTCGGCAAGCGCTGTGGCCTCGCGGGGCGACAGGGATTTCTTGAATATCAATGTCGGTTGAAGCACGTGCAAGAACCGCACTTTATTGTCCCTCAACAGCGATCTCGTCGCGGCGGAATAATAGAGATAATCGCTGATGTCGCATTCCGCCGTGGCCTCTGGCTCCGGCCCTGGGCCGGCCTTCGCCGATTCCTTGAATGCCTGCCGGGCCTTCAAGGCGGTGATGAAATAATAGCCGTCAAGGTTTCCGGGGGTGATCCCAAGCTTCATCTCCATGAACTCCATGAAGCTTATGTCCCCGCGCTGCATTTTCTGGATGTACCCGTCAAAATCGCCCACTCCAAGGACATGGTTGAGCTGCTCGCGGTAATAATTGCCGGAATGCGCGGAGCAGGTTATGGCGTCGGTCACGCCGTCGAGAAGCAGGATCATGTCCGGCCTGAATGACGGTATCAGCTCGTTCATGACGGCCATGGTCACCAGCGGGCTGGACAGCCCGCCTATGGCGGCGTTTATCACTTCGATATTTTTTGCTCCAGGAACTTTTCCGGCAAGCGCTCTTTCAAGTACCGCCGCCAGAGTGGCCTCGTTGGACGACGCCCCCTGCCCGGCCGCGGCCGAGCCGCCCAGCAGGATGATGCGGAACACGCCATAGGGCTTTGGATTCTCATAACTGTCCGCGCCGTCGTTCCTGTTGGAAAAAAATCCGTCCTTGTTTATCTTCAACCCCCCGGCGGAGCTGTTTGGCTGCAGGGCCATTATGCGAGTGGAGCTGAAATACCTGTTCACGCTCATCAACGGCTTGTCGTCTATCCCTTCGGAGGATGGCCTGATGAAATTGTGGGCAAAATGGGAGAGGTCCATGCCGACCCTGTATTTCAAATATAGATACGAGGCGGTCTCCAGCAATACCAGCGCCAGGAGGGCCAGGGCAGGGCCGAGCAGTATGGCGGCCCCCACTTTCAGGACGTTTTTTTTCCCGATGGCGCTGTCTCTCTTTTTATTGTGTACGATTGCTCATCGGCAGCGCGGCCTGCCAATGCAATGGCCGCCACGGAGCCGGCGGATATTGTCCGTTAGAAGAAATAGACAAAAGGTCCGACTCCTTTGGAGCCGCCGGATAGAAGGATCAGGGCCACAATCCCGATAAGCGACAGGATGAACGGGATCATTATGTAGTACTTGTACTGCCTGAAAAACTCTCTCATTTCCTGTTCTTTCCTGATCGCATGCAAGCCCTGTTATGGGTGGATTTTCTATCACGCGCCCGTTGGGGGAGTCAATCCAATTTGTCCGCCGTGGCCTAAAAGTCGAAGTAAAGGAACGGCCGCGCCTGTTCGTTTGGCGGCTGGGTGATGATGAGAGCCGTGAGGACGGCCACGTAAAATATGATTATTCCGTAAATGATGGCCGCGAACGAAAAACGTGTCTCCTTGAAACGCTCCGAAATTTTGCCCACGATCTCCTGCACGTTCGGGAAGAACCATGCGATGACGCAGGATACGGCAAGCAGCGCCCCGGTCATCAGGGTCAACTGGCCGCCAGGCTGGAAAACACCCTGTATGTCCGCCATGCCGGACACCATCATGCGCACTCCCGTCATGCTTTCCGACCGGAACACAGCCAGTGATATCACCACCGCCGTGAAAGTGAGAATTGTGGTGAAAGTCCTGCCAAGCGGTGTATTGAACCTGTTCTTGCCGAAGAAGGTGTGGAACAGGTTGTTGGTGGCCAGATAAATCCCCTGCAACACTCCATAAAGTATGCACTGCCAGTTGGCGGTGTGCCAGAAACCGATGAGGATCATCACTACAATGAAATTTATCTCAAGGTTCAGGTCCAGCTTTTTTCCCCCCGCAAGCGCCGGGACTTGAAGATACTTGCGGCAGAATTTCGAAAAAATCAGGGGGTAGAACACATACTCCTGGAAAAACTTCGACAACGTGATGTGCCACCTTCGCCAGAAGTCGATGATGCTGTCCGCCTTATACGGAGAATTGAAGTTCACCGGCAGCTTTATCCCGAACAGAAGGGAAAGCCCGATGGCCATGTCGGAATATCCGGAAAAATCGAAGTAAAGCTGCATGGAATAGGCGACAGACCCGGCCCATGCGTCCACAAAGCCTATCGCTCCGCCGTGTCCCGCTGCGGCGAACACGCTCGTTGGATATGGCGCAAGGCTGTCCGCGAACACGGTCTTCTTGAGCAGGCCCAGGAAGAATATCACCACCCCCTGCAGGAATTCCCTGCTGTCGGGCATCAGCTCGGCCCGGGCGAACTGGGGCATGACATCTTTGTGGTGGATGATGGGGCCGGCGATCAGATGCGGGAAATACGAGACGAACAGGACGCAATGGATGAAGTTATACTCCTTCGCGGTCCCCTTGTAAAAGTCCACCAGCATCGCTATCTGCGTGAAAGTGTAGAACGATATCCCCAGCGGCAGGATAAGGTTGTTTGCAATGAAGCTGGAGCCGAACACTTCGTTCACGTTCTGGACGAAGAAGTTCATGTATTTGTAATAGCACAGCAGGGAAAGGTTCCCCGCGATGCCGTAGTAAAGGAATCTTTTGGCCGCCCCCTTGTTCCCCTCCCTGTTGCGGGAGATATTGACCCCGGCAAGGTAGTTAAAGAAGATCGAGGCAACCAGCAACGGCAGGTATCTGGGGTTCCACCACGAATAGAAAAACAGAGAGGCGGCCGCAAGCCATGCCAGAGACAATTCCTTGTGACGGCGGCCAAGCAGGTAATAAACAATCACCGTCACCGGCAGGAACGCCAGCAGGAACACATAGCTGTGGAACAGCATCAGCTATTTCCCGTAAAAGCCCGGCCCCTGCGGAGCCGGATGGGCATGAACGATATTTTCAAGCTGGTATGGAAGGATAAAGTGAGATAGTTGGTCAGGCCTGTTTTTTCAGCACCGCGCAGTAGTTGAGCGGCCTTTTGGACGATTCCGGGCTGTCGGACGGATACACCGGCAGCACATCTTCCAGTTCGATGCTAAGTTTCGCGTTGGAAATCAGCTCCCGGACCTCTTGGGCATTCTCGAAAAGGTAAATATGGTCCGAACTGGCGGCGAATATGGCCGTGGTGACGAATATCGGAGCGTCCGGCGCGGCCACCCGGGCAAGTTCCTTTAGCACCACCAGCGGATTCTCCACATGTTCGAGCACTTCGCCCATCATCACCGAGTCGAATTTGTTGTCCTCGAACGGGATTCCATCGGAGACGTTGCGGTTGATGAACCGCGCATTGGGCCGCCCCTTATGGCCGAAGGCGAACTTGCCGGCCCTGTCTATGGCGAAATCGCTGATGTCCAGCCCGGTATAACGGACATCCTCATGGGCCGTGAGCAACTGGTAAAGCTGGAATCCCGTGCCAACGCCCACTTCCAGCGACTCCGGATTCTTCTTTATCCCGGGGAGGAACTTTTCCGTGAAAAAAACCTTGTTCATCAAATAATGGTTGGGCCACAGCGGCTGGCTTAGCAAAAGGCCGTTAAGGTAATCGGAGCCGTACACATCCTTGTTGTGGTACACATGCTCCATGGCCTCCTTCTCGGTGGAATACAGGTAGTGGCCGCATTTCTCCAGCCGCCTCTGCAACTCCAGGAACTCCACGCTGAGCACGACGTAACTTCTGACCGATTGCCTGAGCCAGTTGGCCGGATCGCCATATATCCCGTTCAGCCTTTGGCCGATAAGCTCCAGTGTGGCAAGCCGCCCGGCAAATGGGGAGCATGACGCCTCGACGGTGGCCTTGAGCAGAAGCGGCATTTGCGCGTCCAGTTCCTCGAGGATCGCCCTGGACACCGGATATGCGGACAATTGCGGGGCGAGTGATTTGAAAAAGGAGCTCATCTTAGAAAGCGACTCCTTTCGCCGCCAAAGCGTTCTTTACGGCGCGGATGTCCTTGAAGTCCGCTATTTCGAGGATCTCGAACGACACGCCGAACTGCCCCTCAAGCTCGTTTATAAGGTGCACCATGCCGATGGAGTCCCATCCGTCTATGGTCTCCTGCGAGGAGTCCTCGGTCAAAGAGTTTGCGTCCGCGCCGTACAGGTCGGCGAACACTGAATAAAGCTTCTTAAGGTTGTCGTCAGGCATTTACGGCTTCTCCTATTCTTATCCAATCCGGGTATTGTACCTGCGCGGGAAGGCCTAGCGAGTAAAACTTGCGCCCATCCGCCTCCCCCGTCAAAGTCATTCCAAACTTTTCAAAAAGGCCGGAGACCTGGGCGTTTTTCTCCGTCGGCGCGTATTCCGCCGCAAGTTTTTTATAGCCCTTCGCCGCGATGTTTTCAACAAGGCCGCTCCAAAGCGCGTTCTCGGCCCCTCTTCCCAATGCTCTGCAGCTTAAAAGGAAACTGTCCACCACCGCCTGCTCCGCGTCCACCTCCCGGGCTATCGCAAGACCGATGATCCCCTGGTCGCCATAACGGTCCTTAAGCGAAATGGTGAGCAGGATATTGCGCTTTGACGAGAGCATCGCCGCCAGGTCTGGCGCCTTGTGCCTTTTTGTGGTGACGTTGAACTGGTTCGTCTTGGACAGCATCTGGGCGGCCCTGTTCAGGGTCGAATCGTCCACGGGGGCTATGACCGCCTCCATTTTCATCTCGCGCAGGAAATCTTCCACGCCGCCGCATTTTTCCAGCAACTGGCCCCGCAACCGCTGGTTGGCGTAGTCCTCGTGCCTTTTGGCGTCCTCTTCGCTTCCCCTGTAGGTGTCAAAATAGCCGCATTCGGACAGAACGCGCCAGATGGACAGCGGGTCCTCGCTCACCTCCAGCACCATCACCTCGGGCGCCATATACTTCATTTCCTGCCGTTCGAACTCCTGGTCGTCAAGAAAAACGAACGAGTCCAGCCCGATGTCAAGTTCCTTTGCTATTTCGCGGATATTCTCACATTTGGGGGCCCAGTTCGCCCTCACCGCCGCGAAATCGTCCAGCGAAAGAAGCATCCCGTCCAGCCGCTTGAAAGCCTCCTCCACATCGGCGTGGTTGTTCTTGGTGACAAGGGCCAGAAGAATCCCCTGTTGCTTTAGCGACCAGGCGAAGTGCTGTATCCGCCTGTAAACGTTCCCCGGGAAATCGTGGCCGATGACAAGCCCTTCCACCCCATCCTCGCCAAGCACCCCTTTCCAGAGGGTGTTGTCCAGGTCCAACGCCAGGCATTTGGCCGGCGGATACAGAAGCGGGCGCAAAACGCGCTTTATATGTTTGGCGAAAGAAAACGCCGCGAGCCCGTCGGCCACGGGCTGCCGGGCGAACAGGTCCATCTTGTCGTCATACATCGAGCCGATATGACGCGCCGGAAGGTTTGCGATGTCCAGAACGTGCAGATGGATGTTTTGCGAGGCCATCTCCAGCAACTCCAGGTTTATCTTCATGATCACGCTGGACAGGCCGTGATGGACATGCGGGTCCCTCACAGGGTTTATGTGGCGCGCCGGATATGGGAACGTGGACATAAAGAGAGGGGCGGAGGAAATCTTCGGGTATTGGGCGCATATGTTCCCGATCCTGGCGATGATCTGCTTTGCGGCCGCAAGCCGCGCCTGGGGGCTCCAGCTGTGCCCTTCCAGCGCAAGATTCGGGTGGAGCTCTTCAAGCCTCCACAGGACAATAACCGCGTCCGGTGAGTTTTGCAGCATCGGCGACGCCGGATCCAGAAGCGACTGCTCTATGTTGTCAAGCTCCCCCAAGGCTATCACCGGCCTGCATGGGCATGTGGAAAGAGCAAGCTTTATGTAATCAAGCTGTGTCTCCACCGTGTACGTCCGCACGATTCCAAGCTTGAACCCCGGCCCAGCAAGCTCCGCCGGAAGTTCGTTTACGCTCTTTAAAGCCCGCCGGACCGACCCTATCGAAGGCGCAGCGGCAGCCTCCATCACAGCCTTTACGGCCTGCTCGGGCCAGGATCCGGAAATATCAAGCCCCGCCGCCGCGTTTTTCATTTCGCCACCCCTTCGGCTCCTGCATTTGCGTTCCCGCCCGCCGGGGCCTTCAATACCGGGTATAGCGCCTCCGCCATCAGCTTGTGTCCAAGCTCGTTGGGATGTGCGTCCACCTTTGTGGCCCATATCTGCCCGGGGGTCAGCCCCTTGAACGCCTGATAGAAATTCACGAACGTGTATCCGTTCTCTTTTGCGATCTTCTCGAACTCTTCGTCGGTGAACTGGAACCTGTAATTTACCAGGTCGTGGGTCTCCGGTATCAGGCCGAGGTAAAGCCTTACGTGATTTTCCTTCGCGTAGCCCGCCAGCCGCTTGAAGGCGGTTTTCATCGACTTGAATCCCTCGCGCTCCGGATTGAACACGCTCCTGTAATACGCCTCCAGCGAATCGAATCCGGCGGGGCCGGTGTTCTGTTTGATTACGCTCCAGATTGTCACCGCCAGCTGGCTGTTTCGCATCAGGAAGTTGGCCGAGCCGGCCTCCAGTATCTCCGCGTCACGCACGAAACACAGCGCCACCACGTCGGTCGGCTTTAATTTATTAAGCCTGGTGATGAAAAGCTCCACATACCTGGCGGTGTTATAGTTGGCCACGCCGGAGTTGAACACTTCCACATCGTCACCGTCTTTGGCGAACATCTGCCGTATCCGCTCCTCAACGGTCTTGTCCTCCTCCACCCCCCATCCAAGGGTCACCGATCCGCCGATGAAAACTATCCTCCTTTTGCCCGTCTCGCCCGGCACGGGGCCGCCCCTCATCCCCCATTCATTAAGCCGGATGTTCACGTTCTGTAGGACCGCCTGGCTGTTTGGCGCATGCTCGTGCCCTAACACCGGGTTATCGCTGGGGCGTTTTAAACCGATGCTGTACCGCCACATCTCTATATCGTAATTCTGCATGGACGAATTCTTGATCCGCAGGACCACCTCCCCTATCAAAAGCGGCAGCAGCAGGGAGACTATAACAGCGGCGGCCTTCACAGGAGCGCTGGAGAGCTTCATCTTCAGAATCCCCGCGGTCTTACCGCGCCCCCAGCGCAAGCCTTTGCATTTCCGGCAGGCCGCTGTGCGCCAAGCGCGCAAAAGGCCTTTTCAGATCGAAAGCAAAGGGCGTTATGTAATGGATCATCCCCATGATCCTTATTTTGGTCTGCACGCGCGAGCCGTAATGAAAGCATCGCGACGCGTCTGCGAAACCCACCGTCCCCTTCGGCCCGGCGAGCGGGATCGCCTCTCCTTCCTTTATGTGGGCGTTTATCGCGTCGTCGCCCACCCTTGTTCCCCATCGGTAATCTATGGCGTCGCGGATCTCCTTCGACTTCTTCGCCGAGATGGCGGTCAGCGGCCCGCTTTGCCCGTCCACGTCGTTGCAGAAAAGGAAAATGCGCATCTTGGTCAGGTCTTCCCAGTCGCAATGGTAAAGCTGGCTCCCCTTGAACTGCGTGCTTTCGTTCGGGCGGGAATACCATATGTCCACGTAATTGACTATCGGCACGAACCCGAAATAATTGGAGACCGCCGCCAGTATGTCGTCGCGCAACGCAAGCTTCAGGAACGGCGAATCAAGTTCGAGTGTCTTGCGGTCCACAAAGTACATGAGCAGGTAATCTTTGGAATACGGATTCTTGGAATTGGCCATGTGGGCGGCGATGTCCTCCGTTTCCATCCGTTTTGTTATCGAGCCGATCAACTCATCGGCTCCAGCCAATCCTCCCGGCGGAAACACCTTGAATCCGTCGTCGCGCGGGATTTCAAAACCGGCCCTGGAGGCGTTTTCCCGCGCCGCGTTCACCCGTTTTTCCATCTCGCCCCTGTTGAACATTCCGGCCACCCTGTTCATAAGCTCGCGCACAGGCTCCGGCTGGAAAGGCAGGTATCCGTTCGGATGGCTGGACCTGCCAAGGAGGTAATTGACGGTGTCTCCCAGAAACGACTTGCCGTATTTGGCTATCACGTTCATTGGCCCTCCGGATTGCGCTACCATTCTATTCCCGCCGCCGTCCCGTGTCCATGCGCCGTCAACGCGCGCCGCCGCCGGACGTGTCCGTTATTTCCCACCGGTGGTCCACCAGGCAGACACCAAGCTTTTTCTGAGGCGTCAGCCCGGTGCTGTAAAAATGCCCCGCCGCCACCACAAGCTCCCCGAAGTTGAGGAACAGGTGCGACCGGACCCCGTCCACGAATCCGGAAAAGTGATACTGATACGCTCCCCCTATGAGCGGAAGGCGCGGTATTGTCAGCGTCACCCTCCCCCTGCCCGGTTTTACCTGGAATTTTTCACCTGCATGCTGCGTGGTGCAGCAGAATACTTTCACCTGGTCCTCGTTTTCCATTATGAAATGAAAGTCCACCACTCCATCGCGCCCCTCTGCAAGCTCGTATTCGAACACGACTTTCATCGGCTCCCCGCTGCGCACAACCGAAGCCGGGGACCCGCCGCCATCGAGTATCGTCACCGATTTTATCTCCAGCGGCCCTTCCGGCTTCACCTTTTTGAGGGTGGAAACACCCGCGCTCAAAATTTTCGTGCGGTAATGGGTGATGGCGTCGTCTATCTCCCCGAAGTATTTCACCTCCCCGGCGTCCAGGAGTATCCCCTTGCCGCAAAGGGTGGAGACCGTGGAGAGGTTGTGGCTTACGAACACGAGAGTGCGCCCCTCCTTGCTGATCCCCTCCATCTTGCCGATGCATTTTTTCTGGAACTCCGCGTCCCCCACCGCCAGCACTTCGTCCACCAGCAGTATCTCCGGCTCCAGGTGCGCCGCCACCGCGAAGGCCAGCCGCACGTACATGCCGGATGAATATCGTTTCACCGGCGTGTCCAGAAAGCGCTCCACCCCGGCGAACGCCACAATTTCGTCGAACTTTTTGGATATCTCCCCCTTGCGCATGCCGAGGATCGCCCCGTTGAGGAAAATGTTCTCCCGCCCGGTCAGTTCCGGATGGAACCCAGTGCCCACTTCCAGAAGGCTCGCCACCCGCCCTTTTAGGGTTATCCTCCCGGTGGTCGGCTCCGTGATCCTGGTGAGTATCTTGAGCAGCGTGGACTTGCCCGCGCCGTTCCTGCCGATAAGGCCCACCCTTTCACCCTGCCCGATGTTGAACTCCACGTCCTTTAAAGCCCAGAATTCCTCCTTCGCCGGATAGTCCCCGCCGGCGGATCCGTCTCCATGCGGACGGATGAGTTTTTTCCCGACGCTGGCGAACTTGCGGGCGATCTCATCGCGCAATGTGGTGTATGTGTCCTTGGCCTTGTGGGCAAGCACATATTTTTTGGAAAGATTCTCGGCTATTATCGCGTCACTCATGGCTGCCTTTAAATCGTGTCAGCAAAGGAACGTTCAACCCTGCGAAAATATAGCGCGCCACTCACGGCAAGGGTGGCCGCGAAGGCCATGGAGACAAAAAGAGCCGGCCAGTATATTTCGCCCGTCCCGCCAAGCAGCGCCCAGCGGAACCCGTCAATCACCCCCACCATCGGATTGAGGGAGTACAACATGCGCCATTTTTCCGGGATCACGCCGCTGGAAAAGCCGACCGGGGTTATATAAAGCCCTATCTGGAGCATGAACGGTATCACATAGCGGAAATCGCGGTATTTGACGCTAAGGGACGAAAACCATATGCCCACCCCCGCCGAGAGGGTGAAGCCCAGGACGGCGAAAAGCGGGAGCGCCACGATCCGCCCGTCGGGGGAGTGGCCATACCATGCCATCACGAGGGACAGTATCATAAGGGCGATTAGAAAATCGGCGACGCTCACCATAATTGAGCTTAAGGGGATTATGAACCTTGGGAAATAGACCTTTGTCACAAGGCTTGCGTTGCCCACGATGCTAAGACTTGCGTCCGAGATGGAGTTGGCGAAAAACTGCCACGGCAGCATCGCCGCGAGCACCATCACAGGATATGGAGCCGCCCCTTCCGCCGGAAGCTTGGCGATCCACGAAAATACCACCGTGAGCGTGGCCATCGTGAGCATGGGCCTAATCACCCCCCAGGCCACCCCCACGGCCGTCTGCTTGTAACGCACCAGAAGGTCGCGCCAGGCCAGGAAGAATAGAAGCTCCCTGAAACGCCAGACGTCCAGCCAGTATTGGGCGCTGGCCCTGTCCGCCTCTATGATGAGGGTTGGCAACGCATCCGCGGGGCGGTTGTTTATTTCCATATCACATCGCCGACAACGGGCTGTTAAAATATATTAGCCGCGCCGAATCGGAGCCCTTTTTCATCTTCCTCCACCACTCCAGGAATTTCACGTCGCACACGATGATCCTGTCGTATTCAAGGCTGTCGGCCGCCTCAAACGGCTGGGCGGGCGCCCCGGCCACGCTCATCCCCTCCCACTCGTCCGCCACCACGGCCACGAGAGTAAGGTTGTCCATGGCCAGAAGGTTCATCACCGCTATCTCAGCCAGGTCGTTATAGCCGGCCACCACGATGCGTGTCATGTTCGATTCCAGGCATTCGGCCAGGTTCGCCCGGATCATCCCCTGGGCGGTCTTATAATTTTCCAGTGTCGCCGAAAAATAGCGCAGCGTCAGCCGCCCCTTTTCCAGAAAACCCTCCGGGGTCAGGTAATACAGCCATCGCCGCGGGCTCACCTGCTTTGCCTTCACATAGCCCTTGTTTATCACCCTGCGCATGAAGGAATGGACCAGCCCCGCCGCAAGCCCGGTGCGGACCGTGATCTTTTTCTCCGAAACGTCCTTCCCCTCCTCGATAATCCCGAGGATCTGGAGCGCAACGGCCTCATTCGCCATTGTTTTGTAAAACGAGTGTGGCGACTGTTTATCTTTTTTCATAATGCGTGAATTTAAAGGCGGTAAAGAATGATCTGGATTTGGAAGACCGCGTGTGGGAAAAAACTCCGCTAAAAGCGATTAAAGGCACGCCTCCGGCGCCCTGCCTGTCAACCCCCGCCCCGCGCGGCCCGCAAACTCCGCAAGCCGTCAGGAAACAAGGGATGTGATTGCTCACATGATGAGCATATTAGGGCCTGCAACCGTTTTTGTCAATCAAATATCAGGCTTTGATTTCACTCCAATGGTGTCACCCCGGCCAAGCGCGCCGCGATCCTGATCCCGGATAGCCGATGACGGCTTCCGTGATGACACGGCCCTTGTTCAACGCTTCCCCGTGTTTGGCTGCTGTCCGGGGTGTTTGAGCGCGCAAGCGCGTCACCCCGGACTCCTCGTATCACGATAGAGGACACCGGGGTGACCGCCCTTCGGGCTACAACACCCCGGTGAGCGGTAAAACGCCCCTCGGCAAGCTCGGCGTGACATAACTTGTCATGGTGAGCAATGTCATCCTGAGCCTGTCGAAGGATTGTCGAACCATGACTACACTACCCCGCGCTCCCAAAGGAAAATACCCATTGTCGAAAATGATTTTCTGCTTCCCTGTGGTCGTATCTATATAGCGCTTCCCCATAGCGCTTCCCCGTGATCGCCTCTTAATGCTTCCCCGTGGTCGCTGACCACGGATTCCTAAAGCGAGCAACCGTGGTCAGGCCGGACTGTTGCCCAAAAGGGAAAACACGCGAAACGAACGCTGTCCGGGGTGTTGTAGCCCGCAAGGGCGGTCACCCCGGACTTTCATGCCGCCGTATGCGACGGAGGGGTGACGCGCTTCGCGCTCAAACACCCCGGAGAACAACATAAAGTCAAAAGTAAAGACCTGACCCCTTCTCCTTCTTAGGTTGCCGCAGGCTGTGAGGGCTATGGCCAACAAAAGCGCCATCGCCATTCCCCATTTCCCCTCCTTTACAAGGAAAGCTTTGCATAATTGCTTTTATGATGCTATATTATATTACCAATAGTAATACAATATATAGCTGGAGGCGAAATGAACCGTAAATCGGGGCAGTTGGGGTTTTCAGACGCCGTTGTCGAGCAAAGG
>JACRLM010000010.1 GCA_016235255.1 Nitrospinota bacterium
AAATCCATTCTTCCCTTGCCAGTTTTCCCGTTACCGTTTACTCTTTTCATGTGACCTCCTTGCTTTCCGTTGTTTTCGTTCAAAAACATGGTAGCAGGTGAGGTCATACCTTCGTTTCAACTAAGTTTAGGACACTTTCATCAGCGGTGGCCATTTCATGAAAATCATATACAAACTCTCCTTTTCGGCTATATTAAATATATATACGATTTAATTCTAACTTCTCCTTGAATTGCCAGTCAATCGTTTTTAATAATGGGGTAATGGTTAGGCAACAATCCTTATCCCGCCGTAATCCTCGAAAAGTCCGCTATTTTCAAAAACTGCGCCGACAGTTTCGCCAATATGTTAAGCCGGTTGGTCCGCACTTTCTCATCTTCGGCCATCACAAGAACCTCGATGAAAAACTCGTCCACCACACCCCGCAACGAAGCTATCCGCTCCAATGCGTCCAGGTACTTTTTCGAGGTCAACAGCGGAGCCACCTCTTTGCCAGCTTTGCCGATTTCGTGGACAAGGCGCCCTTCAATATCCTTTTCGAAAAGGCCATTGTCCACATCACCTGCGGCGTGGCCTTTCGTTATATTGGCCACACGTTTGAACGTTATCGCCAGCGGCGCGAAAAACTCCCGTTTCTTCAATTCGGCCATGGCGCGGGCCTTAAGGTTTGCGTCCGCCAGGTCGTCAAACCCCGCCGCCAGCACCGCGTCCGCCACGTCGTGGGGGATCCCGTCGCCCGTCCACAGGTTCTTCAAACGCCCGGCGAAGAAATCAAGCACTGCGGTTTTTACTTCGTCAGGTTTGCTTTCCAGCTTCCCCGCGTAGGATGCGATGGAAGAATCAATAAGGCCAGCCAGCGAAAACGGCTCCCCGCGCCCGCCAAACGAAATCTGAATTATCCCAAGGGTGCTGCGCCGCAACGCGAAGGGATCGGCGGCGGAGGTGGGTATCAGCCCCACGCCGAAACAGCCCACTATGGTGTCAATCTTGTCCGCAATCGCCACGATGGCCCCGGCGTGTGTGGCTGGGACCGAGTCCTGCGCCCCTTTGGGCAGATAATGTTCATATATCGCCACCGCCACATCCTCCGGCTCCCCCTCGTGGCGGGCATATTCGCGCCCCATCACCCCTTGAAGCTCCGGGAACTCATATACCATCTGCGTGGCAAGGTCCGCCTTGCAAAGGGCCGCGGCGCGCACCGCCGCCGGTTTCGCCTCCGGGGCCACCCTGTCCGCCAACTGGCCGGCCACGGTTGTAATCCGCTCCACCTTTTCCCCCATGGTCCCCAGCTTTTTCTGCCACACAACGCCGCCAAGCTTTTCGTTGAAATGGGACAGCGGCTTTTTGCGGTCCTCGTCGAAGAAGAACTTCGCGTCGGACAATCTGGCCCGCAGCACCCTGCGGTACCCGGCCGTCACCACGGACTCGTCCTTCGACTTCATGTTCGACACGCCCACAAACCCGTTGGTGATCCGCCCTCCAGCTCCTTTCGCCGCGAACATTTTCTGGTGGTTCTTCATGGACGCGATCAAAAGCTCCTCCGGCAGCGCCAGAAACTCCCTGTCAAACTCCCCCCACAGCGCCACGGGCCATTCGGTAAGGCAGGTCACCGTCATGGCCAGTTCGTCGTCGGAGTATAACTCCGCCCCGTTGGACTGTGCGGCGGCGCTTGCGGCCTTGGCGGCCATCTGCCTGCGCTCCTCCACGTCCGCGACAACGAAGTTTTCCTTAAGCTTTGCGACGTAATCGGCCCGGCCTGTCACAGGTATCGCCTGCGACCCCATGAAACGATGGCCCCTTGTCACGTTCACAGCCTTCACCCCCGCCACTTCCACCGGTATCACCTCGCCGCCGAATACCGACACGATCCAGCGGACCGGCCGGGCGAAGCGTGTGTCCCCGGCTCCCCATATCATAGATTTGGGAAACGGCAGGGCCAGGGTCATCTTTGGCAGGATATCTTTTAAAAGGTCGGCGGTACGCTCGCCACCTTCCTCGGTCTCCACGCAGATATACTCCCCCTTGCCGGTGTTCTCTACGGTGATGGCCGAAATGTCCACCCCCTTGGACTTGGCAAAACCCTCCGCCGCCTTTGTAGGCTTGCCGTCCGGGCCGAAGGCCGCCTTTGCGGGGGGGCCGTATTGTTTCACCTTTTTGGCCGGGCGCCGGTCCGGCAGTCCTATCACGGACACCGCCAGCCTGCGCGGCGTGGAGTACGATTTGATGTCGGCGCCGTCCAGCCCAAGCTCTTTGAGGCTTGCGGTGGTCTGCTTTAATAGCGCCTCGGCGGCGGGGATTATGTAGCCGGATGGAAGCTCCTCCACCCCGATTTCGTATAAAAGTTCGCCCATATAAACTATAAGGAGCCTTTCGAATGTTTAGTCAAACGCGCTATACGGCAGCGCCGCCGCATTATATCAGACCGCAGGGCGGATCGGCGGCGTCCCGAGCGCGGCCCCCTGTTCTTTTTCCCGGTTTGGACTATAATCGCAACCAAGGGCAGTCTAACCGTCCGCACAAGGGGAACGCCATGATAAACGGCATTAACAACGTTTACCTCAAGCTTCATCAGAACTATTACCCGTTCGACCACCTTTCCGAAAAAAGGGCAAAGGAAGCGGCGGACATGATCCGCTTTTTCCGGCTGAAAAAAGGGGAGGCAGTCACCCTCAAGACATCCACCGGGACCGAATGCCTGTATGTGATAAGCGGCTCGGTGACCATCACCGACGTCACGGGGGACAATGTGGCCGTCACCGCCGCCGACACCCGGAAAAAACCGTTCCAGCTCGCCGGGGAGTACGCAAGCCCCGTCATCGCCGCGGATGCGGACTGTCTTATCGGCGAGGTGGACCTTGAAAACATAGAGTACCTGATATTCTGGGACGGAGTCGTCGGCTCCATGGACACGGCCGACGAGGAACTTCGCATGCGCATGGACAAGCTGCGCTGTTCGATAGCATTCTCTCGCCTGCCGCCGGAGAAGGTGGCGGAGGCGTTCCGGCGGATGCGGGAGGTTCGCTTAAAACTCGGCGAGGTGGTGTTCAAGGAAGGCGACGAAGGGGAGACGTTCTACGTGCTAGAGTCGGGCAGGGCGGAGGTGTGGCGCAAGCCGGACGGGGGCGGCGAGCCGCGCAAGGTGGCCGAAATAAGCGAGGGGAGGGCGTTCGGGGAGGAGTCCATACTCACCGGCGAACGGCGCAACGCCACCATTAAAATGGCGCGTGACGGAGTGCTGCTGGCGCTGGACAAGAAAGACTTCACGGAACTGGTCAGCGGCGGCCTTGTGAAATGGGTGAGCCCGGACGGGGCCAGATCCATGCTTGAGGGCGGGGCGCAGGCGCTGGACGTGCGCCATCCGGAGGAGTTCCGGCGGGCCCATATACCCGGCGCCGCATCTTTTCCGCTGCACACCCTGCGCCAGTCCATAAACACCCTTTTCGACAGGAAAAAGTACGTGGCTGTGTGCGGTGACGGAAGGCTGGGCGCTGTGGCGGCGCTATTGCTGGCGCAACGCGGATTCGACGTGGCGGCGCTGGAGGGGGGGATGCGCAAATGGCCTTACGAGACGGAGGCGGGAAAAGAGGGGTGAGCCGGCGGGCCACCCCTGTGTTATGAGGCCTTCTTGAGCCTGGGCGCGTTTTGCGAGACTTCAAGCCGGAACCCTATGGCCGCGATGATCTTGTTTATGTTCATCCAACTTGGATTGCCGTTCAAGGACAACGCCTGATATAGATGCTCCCGGCTCATCCCGGTCAACCGGGCAAGGCCGGCCATCGTTATTCCCCGTGCTTCCATCACATCCTTTATCGCCATCAGGAACACACGCTGGTCATCGTCCGCCATGGCCGCTTTCAGATAGGCCAGCGCGTCGCTCTTGTTCTTGAGGGTCCGCTTTAAATACTTGTCAAAGGTTCCAAAAGGCTTTTTCATTTGTCCGTTCCCAACGATTTGAACATTTCCCAATACCGTATCGCCGTGTTGATGTCCCTTTTTTGCGATTTCTTGTCCCCTCCACAAAGGAGAATGACCACATTCCCTCCATGCCGTCCGTAATAAACCCGGTATCCGGGGCCGGTGTCTATCCTGCGCTCCAAAACCCCTTTGCCAACCGGTTTGCTGTCCCCGAAATTACCGAGCCTCATTTTCGCGATGGCTTTATGAATCGCCGCTTTTCCCTCCCTGTCCTTAAGGCCGCCGAGCCAGTCCACCACCGGTTCGGACAAGCCCGCAAGGCGGAAAAACCTGACATCCACAGGAAAATCTGTCATGGGGTAAGTGTAATATATACCTTACATGTTGTCAATCAGGCCGCTGAATGCGGGAAAAGATGGGTAAATAGGGAACATCCGTAGTCGCAGGGGCAGGGCTTGCCCTGCCCAATAATGAGGGCGCGGCAAGCGGCGCCCCTGCCTGATGAACTATTTTCAGTCCTTGTCCATCCACTCAAAATCGAGAAGATTATCCTGGTTTGCGCCGGGCTTAAACGAAAATGGATGAAAAAACCATATTGTTCGGATATATTGAGTTCATTAAGGGAGATACGCCATGTCGGTGAAGGAAAAGATTAAAAACGAGATAGATAAGCTGCCTGAAAGTTTTCTTCTCGAGATTTACGACTTTATACAGTTTCTGGAAGAAAAAGAAGATAAAGGGCGGCTTGCGCGGGCCTCCCAAAAGTTGTCCATGAAATCCTTTGAGACAGTCTGGGACAACGAAGAAGACGCCGTCTATGACTCCTTATAAACGTGGAGAAGTAATCCTCGTACCCTTTCCTTTCAGCGATCAGACAGCCGCCAAAAAACGTCCGGCGGTCGTGATAAGCTCCTCTCGCTATAACGCCATATCCAAAGACATTATTATCATGGCCGTCACGAGCAAAACGGACAAGCCGTTTGACGCCGGTTCTTGTGTTATCAAGGAATGGAAGAAGGCCAATCTATTGAAACCTTCAGTTGTTAAACCTGCCGTATCACCCATTGAACAGACACTGGTCTTAAAGAGATTGGGAACGCTTTCCGCCGATGATTCAAACTCTCTTGATGGCGCATTAAAGGAGCTTTTCGAGCTTTAAGGGGGAATTCACCTGCTGTGGCCGCATATCCCAGCGTACCCACGTCAGTCCTTGTCCATCCCCACGAGGTTTAGAAGGTTCTTGCTCCAGGGCATGTCCCTTCGTTCCAGGTACCATTCCACCGGGCCGTGCAGGGCGAAGGCCAGGCCCATCAGGAACAGCATGTGGTGCGGCAGCTGCGCCACCACGAACACCACGAACATCACCGCCACCAGCGTCTGGAACGGCTTGCGGCGGGCAAGGTCCACCTGCTTGAAATTGCGGTACGGGATGGAGCTTACCATCAGGAACGCGGTTATATACACCGTTATCACCACCAGCGTGGCAGGCGCCTTGTCCAGCTCCAGCGCGCCGCGGGTGAGCAGCACTATCGCCGCCAGAAGCCCGGCGCCCGCGGGGATCGGAAGCCCCACGAACCTGTCCTTGCGCACCTCGGAGGTCTGCGTGTTGAACCTTGCCAGCCGCAGCGCCCCGCATATCACGAAAAGGAACGCCGCCATCCAGCCGATCCTTCCGAAGGGCTGCAGCACCCAGTTGTACATCAGTATGGCCGGGGCCGCGCCAAAGGAAATAAGGTCGGACAGCGAATCGTACTCCACGCCGAACTCGGTGGTGGAGCCGGTGGCGCGGGCGATGCGCCCGTCCAGCCCGTCGAACACTATGGCAAGGAATATCACCCACGCGGCGGCGTAGTAGTCGCCGTTGATGGAGGCGATTATCGAATAGAACCCGCAGAAGAACGATGCGGAGGTGATAAGGCTGGGGACGATGAATATCCCCTTGCGTATGGCCCCGAAGGGCGCAAGCCGCCCCTCGCCGCCGTTACCGGCGGGAGGTTGCGAAGACGCGCCGCCGCTCTCTGGTTCCATGGTCATTTCGCCGCGGCTCCGAATCTGGCCATCACGGTCTCCCCTCCGGCCACCTTGTCGCCGATTTTGCTGATAATTTCAGTCCCGGCCGGCACGATAAGGTCCACCCGCGACCCGAACCGGATAAGGCCGAACCGCTCCCCTTTTTCAAGGCTCTGCCCGACCGTGGCCCAGTTGACTATCCTTCGCGCGATAAGCCCGGCGATCTGCTTTACGGATATTACCCCGCCAGCGGTCTGGATCACCATAAGCTCCTGCTCGTTGTCCAAACTGGCCTTATGGTCCCACGCGGCCATGAATTTCCCCTTGTTGTAAAACTTGCGCAGCACCTTGCCCGCCGCCGGGGTCCGCTGGACGTGCACGTTGAACACCGAAAGGAAAATGGAGACGCACACGGAGCCCTCCGGATGGTCCGGGCTCTGGTACGCCGTGTCTATCTGCACCACGACGCCGTCCGCCGGGGACACGATAAGGTCTTCCCCCACCGGCGCCACTCTTTCCGGGTCCCGGAAAAAGTATGTGACGAACAATAACAGGACAAGCGCCACCCAGCCAGCCTTGCCCCATCCCAAAAGGAACAGGACAAGGGTGGCCAGCGCAAGCGGGACTATGAACATCAACCCTTCGGATGCGACCGGAAGCTTCATCACGCCGTCAGTCCACAATTTTCTTGCCAAGCCACGGCATCATCGAGCGCAGCTTGTCGCCGACGATCTCGATGGGATGCTCCGCGTCGCTTCGCAAAACGGCGTTATACACCGGCCTGTTGGCCTGGTTTTCCAGCACCCATTCCCGGGCGAACTGGCCGCTCTGTATCTCGTGGAGTATGTCGGCCATCTCGTCGCGGGTGTCACCGGTGATGACCCTGCGGCCCCGGGTGATGTCGCCATACTTCGCCGTGTCGGATATGGAATAGCGCATGTTGGCTATGCCCCCTTCGTGGATCAGGTCCACGATGAGCTTCAGCTCGTGGAGGCACTCGAAATAGGCCACTTCCGGCTGGTACCCGGCTTCCACCAGCGTGTCAAACCCCGCCCGGATAAGCTCGGAGACGCCGCCGCAAAGGACAGCCTGCTCGCCGAAAAGGTCCGTTTCCGTCTCTTCCTTGAATGTTGTCTCGATGACCCCGCCGCGGGTTCCGCCGATCCCCTTGGCGTATGCCAGGGCTATCTCCTTGGCTTTGCCGGTGGCGTTCTTCTCCACGGCAACAAGACAGGGGACGCCGCCCCCTTCTTTGTAAACACGCCGCACCAGGTGACCCGGGCCCTTGGGGGCGATCATGAACACGTCCGCGTCCCCCGGCGGCACAATCTGGCCGAAATGGATGTTAAACCCGTGGGCAAACGCTATGGCCGCCCCTTTTTTCATGTTCGGCCGCACGTCCCCTTCGAATATGGCCCTCTGCGACGTGTCCGGCGCCAGGATCATGATGATATCGGCCTCCTTGGCAGCTTCCGCCGGAGTGGCCACTTTCAGGCCCTCTTTCTGGGCGTGCTGAATGAATCTGCTCCCCGGGCGCAGGCCGACAACGACGCTGATCCCGGAGTCGCGCAAATTAAGAGCGTGGGCGTGCCCCTGGCTGCCAAAACCGATCACCGCCACGGTCTTCCCCGCCAGGTGTTTTAAATCCGCGTCCTTGTCGTAATAGATAGTCGCCATGATTCCTTCCGATTCTCCCGTGTGAGTTGCCTGAAAATTAAAAAATTACCCTTGTGATTTCTTGGCGCGGGGCAAGGCCACCTTGCCGCTTCGCGCCATTTCGACGATCCCCAGGGGCCGTATCATCTCTATGAAAGCATTCACCTTGCTTTCAGTGCCAGTCACCTCTATGGTGTATGTCTTCGTGGACACGTCCACAACCTTCCCCCGGAAAATCTCCGACATGCGGAGTATCTCCGCCCGGTTGTCCGGCTCCGCGTTCACCTTGAGCAACGCTATCTCGCGGACGACATATTCCTCCTCGTCCGTGAAGTCCATCACCTTGATCACGTCTATGAGCTTGTTGAGCTGCTTTGTGATCTGCTCCACGATCTTGTCGTCCCCCCGGGTGACGATGGTCATGCGCGAGGTGGTGGAGTCCAGCGTGGGGGCCACCGAAAGCGACTCGATATTAAAGCCCCTTCCCGAGAAAAGCCCCGACACGCGTGAAAGCACGCCGAATTTGTTCTCCACCAGCACCGATATTGTGTGTTTCATGACAACCTACGCCAAAAGCATCTTGTTGATCGCCTCGCCGGCCGGCACCATCGGGTACACGTTCTCCTCCCGGTCCACCACGCAGTCTATTATCGCCGGTTTGCGAAGCCGGATCGCCTCTTCAATGGCCGGTCCCACATCCTCCGGCTTTTCCACCCTTTTGCCGAAGGCGCCATACGCTTCCGCCAGCTTCACGAAGTCCGGCTGGCACTCCATGCAGGTGTAGGCATAGCGTCCGCCGTAGAAAAGCTCCTGCCACTGGCGCACCATGCCCAGGAATCCGTTGTTCAATATCACTATTATCACCGGCAGCCTGCTTTGCGCCGCCGTGGCCAGTTCCTGGATGTTCATCTGGATGGAGCCGTCACCGGCGATGTCCACCACGACCTTGTCCGGAAACGCCGCCTGCGCTCCAAGGGCCGCCGGGAACCCGAAGCCCATGGTGCCAAGCCCGCCGGAGGTCAGGAACGTCCGGGGCTTGCGCAGCTTCAGGTATTGCGCCGCCCACATCTGGTTCTGCCCCACCTCGGTGGCGTATATCGCCTCGCCGTTGGTCACCCGGTCTATCTCCTCGATGACAAACTGGGGCTTTATCAAGCTCGTCTTGTGGACATAGGCCATAGTCTCCATGTCTTTCTTCCTCCACTCCTCTATCTGGTGGAGCCACTCCTTGTGCTTTGCCTTCCAGTTCACGTCGAGCTTTGCGATCACGCCGTTGAGTTTTTTCATCACGTCATGCAGGTCCCCCACCACGGGTATGTCGCTCATCACGTTCTTTGAAATGGCCGCGGGGTCTATGTCCACATGGGCCACTGTGGCGTTGGGGGCGAAGGCGGAAAGCTTGCCGGTCACCCGGTCGTCAAACCTGGCGCCAAGGGCCACCACAAGGTCGGCGTGGGTCATGGCCATGTTGGCCCTGTATGTGCCGTGCATCCCCAGCATTCCAAGCGAAAGCTCGTGGGTGGCGTCAAAACTTCCAAGCCCCATGAGCGTCTGCGTCACCGGCGAATGGGTGTGATGGGCCAGTTTGGCCAGTTCGCCGGCCGAATTGGCGGTTATCATGCCCCCCCCCACGTACAGCACGGGGCATTTGGCCTGGGCCATGGCGTCCGCCAGCTTTTCTATCTGTTTTATATGCCCTTCCACATTCGGCTTGTACGAGCGAATCTCCACCTTTTCCGGGAACTCGAATTTCGCCGTGTTGGTCACCACATCCTTGGGCAGGTCCACCACCACAGGGCCAGGCTTGCCGGTGGAGGCTATATAGAACGCCTCGGCGATGGTCCGCGCCACGTCTTTGGCCTCCCGCACAAGATAGCTGTGTTTCACGCAGGGGCGGGTGATGCCTATGATGTCCGCCTCCTGGAACGCGTCGTTGCCGATAAGGCTTGTGGGCACCTGGCCTGTGAACACCACCAGCGGTATGGAGTCCATATACGCCGTGGCGATGCCGGTCACCGCGTTGGTGGCGCCGGGGCCGGAGGTGACCAGAGCCACCCCCACTTTGCCCGTTGCACGGGCGTATCCATCCGCCATATGCACCGCCCCCTGCTCGTGCCGGGACAGTATGTGACGCAGTTTCGGGTTCTTGAAAAGCTCGTCGTAAATAGGGAGCACAACCCCCCCCGGGTAGCCGAAAATCACGTCTACCTTGAGCTTTAACAGCGATTTTACAAATATCTCGGCGCCTGTAATCTGCATCTTTAAATCCTTGTCATGGCGCTTGTTAAGCGCGAAAGTTTGATGATATAGTATGCGGCAAAACGAGTCAAACATTACCATTTCAAGCATATGCCAAAGAAAGTCCGTCAAATAGGCGTTTTGTCGTCCGAAGAGCTGCTCGAACTTGTCGACGAGGGGAGGATTATCAACGCGGACGACCTGGATCCCCGCTCGTTAAAAAGGCGGATCCAGCCAGCTTCCATAGACCTTACATTGGGGACGGTGGCGTTCCGGCTGCAGGCCAGCTTCCTGCCGCAGCCGGACAACAGCGTGGAAGCCAGGATGGAAGACCTGGTGATGTACAAGCTGGACCTGATGCAGGGGGCGATCCTGGAAAAAGGAGCCGTTTACCTCATCCCGCTCAACGAGGCGCTGCGCCTTCCCGAGAATATCCGGGGAAAGACTAATCCGAAAAGCTCCACTGGCAGGCTGGACATATTCACAAGGGTGATAACGGACCATTGCACCCGGTTCGAGGAGGTCACCGCCGGATACAGCGGGAAACTGTACATTGAGGTCGTCCCCAGGTCTTTCACCATCCGGGTGAAGACCGGGCAGAGGCTAAACCAGCTCAGGCTGTTCCGGGTTCCCACCGTGGACGAGAACGTGCGCCACGCCGAATTTTTCGAGGCGCCGGGGCCCCATCACTACATCGGCGGGCCGGAGCTTGTGGACCTGTACAAACGCAAGAAACTCCTTATAGGGGAGGACGGGGAGTTCATCGGCGCCGCCCGCAAACATATAAGCGGGGAGGGGCTTTTGATGAGCGTGGACCTGTCGCCATCGGCGTCCAACGGCGGCCCTGTCGGTTTCAAGGCGAAGAAGAACAGCCACGTGGTGGACCTGGAGAAGATCGGCCACTACAAGGCGGCGGATTTCTGGGAGCAGATACACAATCCCAAGAACGGCAGGCTGATTTTAGAGCCGGAGGAGTTCTATATATTTGCCTCCAAGGAGAGGATACGCGTTCCTCTGTCGTGCGCGGCGGAGATGGTGGAGTTCGACTCCGGATCAGGAGAGCTTCGCACCCATTACGCCGGCTTTTTCGATCCCGGCTTCGGCTTCGGCAAGGAAGGGGAGGTGAAGGGGACCAAGGCTGTGCTGGAGGTGCGCCCCCACGACGTGCCGTTCATCATCGAGGACGGGCAGATACTGTTCAAGATGAAGTATGAGCGGATGGCCGAGCGGCCCGGCATATGGTACGGCTCGGAGATCGGCTCGAACTATCACGACCAGACGCTGCGGTTGTCCAAGCAGTTCCACAAGTAAGAGAACGCCACGGCGGGGAACCGGCGTAAACGGATTATTGTCAGGAATATTTGGCGATTTCCTTTACCAGGCCGGGGTGACGCTCGGCGATTTTGAGCAATTTGCGCATCGCCGCGCCCGGCTTGGCGGCCCCCCGCTCGTACCGTGAGAATGCGTTGGCCCCTCCACCAAACACCCGGCCCGCCTCGGCCTGCGTCAAGCCAAGTTTCTCGCGGATAAGCCTGATACCGGGAGGATTGGATTTTCTGTCGGCCTTGACAAGCGCGTCGCCCGCCGCGGCCACGCGGCCATAGCTCTCCTGGTCATAAACGGTCTCCCCGCAATCACGGCAAGCGGATCCCGTCACATTATGAACGGTCATGGATTTCCCCTGATACGACACTTTCTTGTCCCATGTCCTTGTCTTCACTCTTCCGGAACCGCAAGCGGGGCATTTCATCGCTCATCCTCCAAACGCTTGAACTGGATGACCGGCGGCCGGCCATCCTTATACCCTGTTATCTTTATATAGGCCATCACGCCCACCGGGGTCATCGCGTGATACACGTCCTGCCAGACCTTGTGATCGCGTATCGCCGTCATGGACTTGAACAAGCCGCCCGGCGTGAGAGCGCATACCACCTCGCGCATCTCGCTTTCCATTAATCCCATGGCAAGCCCGCCCTCAAGCGCCGTCGCCGTGAACACCCTGTTCGCCGGGTCAGCGGTAATGAGCTGGATCGCGGCCAGGGAGTAGTGCGGCTTGCGTTTCTCCATAAGCGAATTATAACCTGTCAGGTTAGTAATCCGCAAGGTTAATTAAGGACACTTTGTGAATTTCAGGAAAATCGGGATGTACAATGAAGTCAACGCCGGAAAAGGCTATCCGGCGGTGGGGATATATTCTCCCATGGAGATGATCGCAAATGACCGGCAAGAAGAAATTTGATTGCGTCCAGATGAAGCGGAGCGCCCAGGAAAGGACATACCTGGAGACCCGGGGCATGTCGGACGTGGAGCTGCTGGCATACTGGAAAAAGAAGGAAAGGGAATTCCGAAGCGGAGTCAATCCCTTTTTTAGTTGAAACTCCCGGCATGACCGTCACGCCGCTTTCACCATTATCTTCCCCGCCAGAGCCCGTTTCATGATCTCACGCAGTTCTGGCAGGTGTTTATAACCGCTCACTTTCCTCAACCTGG
>JACRLM010000011.1 GCA_016235255.1 Nitrospinota bacterium
ATCCGTTAACGCCTCTAAAAACCTCATCTTCCGAGTCTCCTGTAACCACTCTGTCCGCTTCATGGCGTTTCCTCCTGGATACACCATAGAACCGGACAGATTATGTGCTACAGACCCGGACAGTTTATGTGCTCTCTACACAAATGCGGCAAATGGTGGATATAACGTTTTCAACCTGATATAATTAGACCAGTCAACCAGTCAAAATGAGAAAATGAAATCCGTCGGGGCGTTTGCGGCAAAGACCCACCTTTCCAGTCTGCTTGACCGCGTGGAACAAGGTGAGGAAATCACCATCACGCGCCATGGCCGCGCCGTGGCGGTGCTGACCCCGGCGGCGCGGGAAGGGGGCGGGGGCGCGGCGCGGGAGCTTATTGAGGATATCAAGCGCCTCCGGTCCGGTTTGAAGTCTGGCGGCCTTCGCATCTCCAGACTGGCCCATGAAAGGCACAAATACTGATGGAAAAGCGCCGGCCTGGCGCCGTGGTGGACTGTTCCATCACGCTTTCATGGTTTTTCAATGATGAAAAAAGCAGGCTGGCCGATTCCATCCTCCACAAGTTGGACAGGATCACCTTATGGGTCCCGGCCATCTGGACGCTTGAATTCGCCAACGCTCTGATTAACGCCCGGAGACGCAAACGGATATCGGAAAAAGAACACGTGGCGATTCTCGATCACGCCGCCCGTCTTCCGCTGATCGCCGATGCCGAAATCCACTCCCTGTCCGGAATCACCGGCTTGGCGCAACGGTATGGACTCACCAGTTATGACGCCGCTTATCTTGAATTGGCGTTGAGGAAAGATCTGCTTCTGGCCACGCTGGATGAAGCATTGGCAAAAGCGGCGGTTGAGGCGGGTGTAACGCTGTTGACGTAATCGCCTTTGCCCTCATTCCCTCCGCACTTCCACTTTCATCATATGGGTGGCGCAGGAGATGCAAGGGTCGTAATTGCGCACAGCCTGTTCCAGCCGCAATGTGAGCTGATCGTCCGCCATGGATGCGTTGGCCCCGGCGAATTCGCCAAGGTCGTTTTCCATCATCTTCTGGTTCTGCGACGTGGGGGGGATGATGCGGGCGTCCTGGATGATCCCTTTGCCGTCTATCCGGTACTTGTGCCAAAGTATCCCGCGCGGCGCCTCCGAGCAGCCATAGCCGACGCCGGCTTTCGGCTCCACCTCCACATGCGGCCTTTCGGGCTGTTCATAGCTTTCGATAATCCTTATCGCCTCGCCGCAGGCGTACAGCGTCTCCACCGCGCGCACGATGACGCTCTGGAACGGGTTCATCACCGCGTCGCCGATCCCCGCCTCCTTTGCGGCGTACATCGCATCCTGCGAAAGCTTGCCGAAGTTCAGGTTATAGCGCGCCAGCGGCCCCACGTGATAGGCGCCTTTCCCTTTCATCACAGAATGCAGCGCGTTGGAATGTGGGACGTGCTCCTCCTCGAAGTGGTTTTCGTATTCGTTCAGGGCGATGTTAAGCCCCTTGCTGGACACCAGCCTCCCCTCGCACATCGGGTACTCATCGGGGTGGGTTAGCGCCACATATTCGTAGTCCCGCGTGAAATCCGGGAAATCCAGCCCCGCCACAAGCTTCACCGCTTCCATGGCGAAGTCCCGCGACCATTTTAGATTTTCCAGCAACGGCTCAAGTTCCTTGCGCGACGGCGCCCTGTAAAATCCCCCCACCCGCACGTTCACCGGGTGTATCTCCCTTCCGCCGACTGTGGTGACGATGGAGTTGCCGGTCTTTTTAAGCTTCAACGCCTTTTCCACCACCCCCTTGTGGTCGGCCGCCATGTGGATGGCGCTTTCATAACCGAGAAAATCGGGGAGATGGAGCATGAACACGTGCAGGGCGTGGCTTTCAATCCATTCGCCGCAATAGATCAGTCTGCGAAGCTCCCGCAACTGCCCCTCCACCTTTATCCCAAGGGCGTTCTCTATGGCGTGGACGGAGCTCATCTGGTATGCGATGGGGCATATGCCGCAGATCCGGGCGGTGATGTCCGGCGCCTCGGTGAACATCCTGCCGCGCAGGAACGCCTCGAAAAACCGTGGCGGCTCGTATATGCGAAGCCTGGCCTCCTTCACGGCGCCATCCTTGATGGTCACCGTAAAGCCTCCCTCGCCCTCCACCCGGGCAAGGGCCTCCACCTTTATCGTCTTGTCCTTTTTCATCGCTCCCCGCCCGCCTTTCGAAAAGGCTCCGCCCATGCGTTAAACCCGTGGAACGCCCGTGATACCCCCGCGTCGTCCACTCCCATCTCCTTCCACCGGGCCGATATGGATCCGGTGTTGGGGGATTCGGCAGGCCCGAAGCATCCGTAGCATCCCCTGTGGTACGCGGGGCATATGGCGCCGCATCCGGCCTGGGTCACCGGGCCTAAACACGGTGTGTCCCTGGCCACCATCACGCACACGGTCTCCCGCTTCTTGCATTCCACGCACACGCTGTGCGGCGGGGTGTTGGGCTTGCGGCCGAAAAGGAACGCGCTAACGACCTCCACAAGCTGCGTTTTGGATATGGGGCATCCGCGAAGCTCGAAGTCCACCGGCACATGGCCGGATATAGGGGTGGACTTTGACAGGGTGGATATATAGTCCGGCCGGGCGTAAACGATGGAGGTGTAATCCTTCACGTTGGCGAAATTGCGCAACGCCTGAATTCCCCCGGCGGTGGCGCAGGCGCCGATGGTGACCATGAATTTGGACTGGCGGCGTACCTTGTGTATCCTCTCTTCGTCGTGGGGGGTGGTGATGGAGCCTTCCACAAGGGCAAGGTCATACGGCCCCTTTACCACCTCGCGCGAGGCCTCCAGGAAGTTTGCCACATGCAACGCCCCGGCCACAGCCAGCAGTTCGTCCTCGCAATCGAGCAGGGAAAGCTGGCAACCGTCGCACGACGCGAACTTGAAAACGCCAAGTTTCTTCTTCGGCATGATCCCCCCTCACGAAGTGGACATGGATATATTCTAAACCCCCTGCCATACCGCGCCAAGATATGTTTGCGATGGGCGGCGGCAAGTTTCCTCGATGTCGTGCGGGTATGCCTGACCATGTCAACATGTAAAAGAGCGCACGGGTGGCAGGCTTGGGATCGGGACTTGGATGGTGGGCCAAGGTTGACCGGGAAGGCTTTATTTTACGGTAAATGGATTCAAGACGCGCACACCGGTTCTTCCCATATCCTTGGTATTTCTGGTCACAAGCGTAAGATCATGGACGCTGGCGGTGGCGGCTATAATGGCGTCCGCCACAGGAAGAGATATATTTCCGGCTCCGCCACAGTTTCGAACCACTTCAATACTGATGCATCGCCGTTGGCGCCTTTGCGAATTTCGGCCAAAACATTCGTGTCTATCAGGAATCCCAACTGATGTCCTCCCGGCCGGCGTCTTTTGGGCGGAGAAAAATAGAATCTTCCCCCACATAAGGCATGGATGATATCCAGTCTTTAAGGCCGCCAACGTGTTTGGAGCCTTCCAACTCCTTCAGGATCACCTCGACTCGCTTATGCCGCATTTCCTCCGGAGTGGGCAGAATGTCCGGCAGGTCATCATACAGCAGGTGAATGGCTTTCACTTTTCCTCCTGATTTTTATCCGGCATTTTACTGACACGGATTTATACTATCATGAGCGGCTCGCGTTGCCTCACGGGAAAAGGTAACCGAAGGGGGCGTGGATTTTCGCCTCATGGTTCATTGGCCCATAACTCATTAAAAAGCCTCCTGAGTATTTTTTCAAATTCTTTTCTCAAGTGGAAGGGATTGAGCGTGCCAT
>JACRLM010000012.1 GCA_016235255.1 Nitrospinota bacterium
CCCAAGTTGAGGAAAGTGAGCGGTTATAAACACCTGCCAGAACTGCGTGAGATCATGAAACGGGCTCTGGCGGGGAAGATAATGGTGAAAGCGGCGTGACGGTCATGCCGGGAGTTTCAACTAAAAAAGGGATTGACTCATGGCGAGCTTATGATGTTTTAGATGTTAAAGAACACCTTATAGCTCTTTGGTCTATGGAGGAAGATATGGAAACCCGGATATCGGGAGTTGCGGCCTCACCGGCCCCTCGGGTATCCGCGCCTTCGGCCCCGGCGGCGGCAAGATCGCAGCCAGCGGCTGAAACTCCCAAACCTGCGCCGGTGGCGGACAAAGTGACTTTGTCCACAAAGGGTGGAAGCGCCGTGGAAAATCACGGATCAAACGCGGCCGCTCCCAAGGAAAATCCCGCAAAGGGCGACAACTCCGCCGCCAGGGAAAAGGCCCCTGAGGCCAAGCCGGTGGAAATATCCACCAAGTACGCCCAGTTCAACACCAACCTGAGCCGCTCATACTCCGTTGAAAGCAACGACCGGCTGGTGATGAAGGTGACCCAGAAGGACAACAGAAGGGTGGTCAAGGAAATCCCGGCAAGACAGGAACGGCTGGTAAAGGACGCCATTGTCCGCTACATCGAGAACGACGGAGACATGGTCAACCGCGCCAAATGACCGCAGGGCGGATGCCCCTATGCGGTCATTCGGCGTCAGACGAAGCTTGGCCAATCCATCTTGGCCGGATTTTTACCCCTGATCACGTCGAAGTACGCCGCCTGCAATTTTGCGGTGACAGGCCCCATTTTCCCTTCGCCCAGCACACGCCCGTCCACGGACCGGATGGGGGTCAACTCGGCGGCTGTGCCGGTGAAGAACGCTTCATCGGATATGTAAAGCTCGTCGCGGGAGAAATACTGCTCCGTCACGGAAAGCCCCATGTCCCCGGCAAGCTTGATGATAGAGTCTCGCGTAATGCCGTCGAGCACGGAGGTAAGGGGAGGGGTCTTGATCACGCCGTTGCGGATTATGAATATGTTCTCCCCGGAGCCTTCCGCCACATGGCCGGACGGATCGAGCATCACCGCTTCGTCATAGCCCCCCTTCACGGCCTCCACTTTGGCCATGATGGAGTTGACGTAGGCGCCACATATCTTCGCTTTGGTCATGAACACGTTCTCGTGATGGCGGGTGAAGGAGGAGACCTTCACGTTTATGCCGTTGGCCAGCGCCTCCTCGCCAAGGTACGCCCCCCAGGGCCATACGGCGATGGCCACGCGGACGGTGGCGCCGATGCAGTTGAGCCCGCGCTTGTCATCGCCAAGGAACGCTATGGGGCGGATGTAGCACGACTTTAGCTTGTTGACCCTTACGGTCTCTTTCGTGGCCTCGTTGATGGCCTGCTGCGAATATGGTATTTCGATCCCCACGATCTTGGCGGAGTTGAACAGCCGCTTTGTGTGCTCTTCCAGGCGGAATATGGCCGAGCCTTTCGCCGTTTCATAAAGCCGCACCCCCTCGAACACTCCAAGCCCATAATGCAACGTGTGCGTGAGAACATGGACGTTGGCCCCATCCCAATCAACGAACTTTCCGTCCAGCCAAATCTTTTCCGACCGAGGAGCCTGGCTCATAAATAACTCCGATAAATTTAAATAACGTGAACGGCTATTGTGTTGCATCAAAAAGCGCCGTGTCAAGGCTGTAATCCCGATGCGGTTAACTGATGCGCTTGTTGAACCGCACCTCCCCGGTTTCTGATAAACTTCCGAATCATAACGACCATATCAAGCGAGGCGGCGTGATAGAGTTCCGTCTGAAGGTGTTCCATGTGGCGGCCAAGCGCCTCTCCTTCTCCAAGGCCGCCCGGGACCTTGGCCTGACCCAGCCCGCCGTCACCCATCAGGTAAAACAGCTTGAAGATCACTACGGGACCGCATTGTTTGAACGATACCCCAACAGGGTGGAGCTCACCCCCGCCGGGCTGGCCCTGACGGCCAAGCTGGAAAAACTTATAGACGAGGCGGAGCAGGCCGAAGAGGAAATCCGCGCGTTCCAGAATACGCGTGTTGGCGTCCTGAAAATCGGCGCGTCGTCCACCATCGGGGCGTACCTTCTCCCCCCTGTGCTGGCGGCGATGAAAAAACGTCGTCCGGGGGTGGATCTCAAAGTGCTGGTGGGCAACTCCGATGAAATCGCAGTATGGCTGGCGGATTTCATTCTGGACATCGGGATTGTGGAAGGGCCGGTGACCGCCGCCAAGCTGGTCCGGGCGCCATACGCCGACGACGAGCTTGTGGTGGTGGCCCCGCCGGATCATCCATGCGCCAAAAGCGGCGCTATCACCGTGGCCCAGCTTGCGCGCGAGCCGTTCATTTGCCGGGAGGCGGGGTCGGGAACCAGAAGCTTTATAGACAACCTTGTGGATCACGATGTGATAAACATCCCGAAAGAAAACATGGTGCTCGAACTCGGCTCATCCACCGCTATCAAGAACGCCGTGCGGGAAGGGCTTGGCGTTTCCATTTTGTCCATCAAGGCGCTGGAGAACGAACTCAAACTCGGCGTCCTGGCCGCCCTGCGGGTCAAGGGAAAGCATATGGTGCGCAAACTCCAGTTTCTGCTTCGGGAAAGCCGTCTGCGTTCAACATTGATAAATGAATTCATGGAACTTTGCCGGAAAAAGGCAAAATAACTTCCCACCTGCCCTCTCTATCACCTGCACATTCAAATAGATAGAAATAATTCTCCCACCCGGAAAATAATGTTAAGCCTTTTAGGACGCCTACCGATAAAGGAGATGAAGTATCGGACAAATAATGTTGAAACAGGAATTACGAAAATGAGCGACATCGCTGGATTAAGGGCTGATCTGATCGCCAAGTTCAGGCGGGAGATACAGGAAAAGACCTACAAGGTCAAATCCGGCGAAATTGCGGAAAAAATCGCGCAAAAACTCAAGGAAAATGAAGCGTTTGTGGATTCGGTAAAGAATAACCGCTGGACCGCCTGAACAAACGCCAACGTCCCTTCCATCGTTGGTATCCTTTGATTTGTATCGTTACATTCTGTCCCAGTTGCCCCCTATCCCTCAAATATTTGCGTTGAAGTTGACTTTATTGAAAACATAAGTTAAATTCCACAAATCGGCTTTTAATTAATATCCAGAATCTCAGCGCCGAGGATCTTGCGGCGGGGTATTGCATTTGAAAATAAAAAAAGCGGTCTTCCCTGTCGCTGGCATGGGGACAAGGTTTTTACCAGCCACCAAGGCCTCGCCAAAGGAAATGCTCCCACTTGTGGACAAGCCTCTTATCCAATATGTGGTCGAAGAAGCGATAGAAGCCGGAATCACTGAAATAATCATGGTCACCGGGCGCAATAAAAATGCCATAGAGGACCATTTCGACCGTTCCGTGGAGCTTGAGTGCCTCCTGGAGAAAAACGGTAAAGACGAGCTGCTTCAATTGGCCAAAGACATTTCGGATATGTGCGATTTCGCGTATATCCGCCAGAAGGACCCCCGGGGCCTTGGCCACGCCATATGGCGCGCGAAGGACCTTGTGAACAACGAACCGTTCGCCGTACTTCTCGGCGATGACATAATCTATTCGGAAACCAAGCCTGTCATAGGCCAGTTGATAGACGTGTTCAACAACGTCCGGGCTCCTGTTGTGGCGGTGGAGCGGGTACCCAAGGCGAACATCTCGTCTTACGGGGTCATCGAGCCGGACACGCTTGGGCACAACCTGCACAAGGTGAAAAGCATGGTGGAAAAGCCGCCTGTGGACAAGGCCCCGTCCGACCTTGCCATAATCGGCAGGTACATCCTCACCCCGGAGATATTCGATTATCTGGCCATCACCGAAGCGGACGGCAAGGGCGAGGTGCAGCTTACCGCCGCCATGAACGCCATGTTAAAGACCGGCCATGTGTACGCATACCAATTTGAGGGCAAGCGGTACGACGCGGGGGACAAGCTGGGATTCCTCAAGGCCACCGTGGAGTTCGCCCTGCGCCGCGAGGACCTGGGCGATGCGTTCCGTGATTATTTGCAAACACTGGACCTCGGAGCGGCGCCCGGAGCCCCCTGACTATTGACGGCGGCCCGGCGCATGTGTGCTATGATTGACCCATAATCAGATCGATCATTCTTTATCGCCGCAGCAATGGTTTCTGAAAATGACAAAAGCCGTCCCCGAAAGCCGGTGGCGGCCGCCGGGATCCGGATATCTGGCGGGCTGGACGGCGTTTCCATCAAGACAGACGCTCTGGGCGAAACTTACTTCGTCCACATGGACATGTTTGAAACCCAGGACGAGATCATTATCGAGTTGGACTTGCCTGGAATGTCCCCGGAAGACATAAAAGTTGTGAGCCAGGACGACTGGCTGCTTGTCGAGGGGGTAAAAAAGGAGACTGCGGGCCACGCGGAAAAGATAAACTACCTTTGCATGGAGCGCACTTTCGGCCCGATAAGACGCGTGATGCGGTTTCCGGTCCCGGTAAATCCGGACGGGGTGAGCGCCGTGTATAGGGAGGGCGTGCTGGCGATAAGGGCGCCAAAGGTCAAGGAACGCAGAAAAAGCCTGAGGACGATTTCCATAAAAGGGGGCTGACGGAGTTTTTATCATGGCCGCAAAAGCTGAAGAACAGGATTCGGCGGCAGGCGAAAACGCCACCGAACTGCAAAGCGAATTTACGATTCCCGACACGCTGCCGATGCTTCCCGTGCGGGATATAGTGGTGTTCCCCTTCATGATCCTCCCTCTTTTCGTAGGCAGGGAACAGTCCATCAACGCGGTGAACCAGGCCCTTTCCGGCGACAGGATGATGCTCCTGGCCGCGCAGAAGGACGCCGGGGTGGACAATCCGGCTCCGGAGGACCTGTACCAGACCGGCTCGGTGGTGATGATCATCAGGATGCTCAAGCTTCCGGACGGGAGGGTGAAAATCCTCGTGCAAGGGCTGGCCAAGGCCAGGATAGAAGAATACCTGCAAAAAGAGCCTTTCTACAAAGTTCGCATCCGCCGCATCGAGGATGACAGCCTGGAATCCCGGCCGCGAAATCCCCTGGAGATGGAAGCGGCCATGCGCAATATCCGCGAGCAGGTGGAAAAAGTCATCAACCTTGGCAGGCAGATATCGCCGGACATAATTGTCATCGCCGAAAACCTGGACGATCCCGGCAAACTGGCCGACCTTATCACTTCCAACCTTGGGCTCAAGGTGCAGGACGCGCAGGAGGTGCTGGAAATAACCGATCCGGTGGACAGGCTTAAAAAAGTCTCCGAGCTGCTCAACAAGGAGATCGAGCTTCTCGGCATGCAGCAGAAAATCCAGAGCGCGGCCCAGGAGGAAATGTCCAAGACGCAGCGGGAATACTATCTGCGCGAGCAGTTGAAGGCGATCCAAAAGGAATTGGGGGGCATTGACGACCGGCAGCAGGAGATTAACGAGTTCCACGACAAAATCATGAAGTGCAAAATGCCCAAGGAGGTGGAAGGCGAGGCATTAAAGCAGTTGGACAGGCTTTCCAAGATGCATTCGGAATCGGCGGAGGCAACCACTGTGCGCACTTTTCTGGAGTGGATGGTGGAGGTCCCGTGGTCCATCATCACACCGGACAACCTGGACCTGAAAGAAGCGCAAAAGGTGCTTGACGCGGACCATTACGACCTGGAAAAGGTAAAAGAGCGCATCGTTGAATACCTTGCGGTGCGAAAGCTCAAGAACAAGCTCAAAGGGCCGCTGCTGTGTTTTGTGGGCCCCCCGGGCGTCGGCAAGACTTCGCTGGGGCAGTCCGTGGCGCGGGCGCTTGGGCGCAAGTTCGTGCGGATTTCACTTGGGGGCGTGCGCGACGAGGCGGAGATACGCGGCCACCGCAAGACATACATAGGGTCCATGCCGGGCCGCATCATACAGGGAATAAAGCAGGCCGGTTCGGCCAACCCCGTCTTCATGCTCGACGAGATAGACAAGCTTGGCTCCGATTTCCGTGGCGACCCGAGCTCCGCCCTGTTGGAAGTGCTGGATCCGGCCCAGAACCACGCGTATGTGGACCATTACCTGGGAGTCCCCTTCGACCTGACCAACGTGATGTTCATCACCACCGCGAACATGGTGGACACGATCCCGCCCCCCCTGCTCGACAGGATGGAGGTGATACGCATAGCCGGATACACGGAAGAAGAGAAGGTGAAGATCGCGAAGACATACATCGTCCCCAGGCAGATGGACGAACACGGGATAAACAAAAAGAACGTCAGGTTCACGGACGACGCGCTCCACGCCGTCATCCAGCAATACACACGGGAGGCCGGCCTTCGCAACCTGGAGCGCTCTGTTGCGACCGTTTGCCGCAAGGTGGCCCGCAAAGTGGCCTCGGGGTCCAAACGGGCGTACAACATCCGGCCCAAGGACCTGCACGACTACCTTGGAGTGCGAGTGTTCACAAGCGAGGAAGGATCGGAACGGGACATGGTGGGCGTGGCCACCGGCGTGGCCTGGACCCAGGCCGGAGGCGAGGTGATGCAGGTGGAGGCGACGCCCATGCAAGGCTCCGGCAAGCTGACGCTGACAGGAAAACTGGGGGACGTGATGAAAGAGTCGGCCCAGGCGGCGTTGACTTTCATCCGCTCCCGCGCCCACAAGTTCGGGCTGGAAAATGATTTCGCCAGCAAGACGGACATCCACATCCATGTCCCCGCAGGGGCCATTCCCAAGGACGGACCTTCCGCCGGAATCACGATGGCCTCCGCGATCCTTTCCGCGATGACCGGCGTCCCGATCCGCCACGACGTGGCGATGACGGGGGAGATAACCTTGCGTGGCAGGGTGCTGCCCATAGGCGGGCTTAAGGAAAAGGCTTTGGCCGCAAGCCGCGCGGGGATCACGGAGATGGTCATTCCGAGCGAAAACGCAAAAGACCTGGAAGAGATTCCGGAGAATGTGCGCAAGAAAATGAAGTTCCACTTCGCCCGCACAGCGGACCAGGTGATCGAATGGACGTTGAAGCGCAAGCTTGCGTCCGTGAATAAAAAACGGGCCGCTCAGAAAAGCGGGACCGTGAAGGGGAAAAAACGCATGCGGTGAACCCCGGACCTTTAACAATATTCAGCGCAGGGAGACACGCCATGGCGGCAATACGGCAAGTAAGCAAGATCATCAAGGCCCGTTTGACCAGCGATGGCGCCGGCGTCAGTCTGTACCGCTCCATAGGCACTCACGACCTGTCCGATCTGGATCCATTTCTGCTTCTCGACGAGTTTGGCTCGTCGAATCCGGATGATTACATCGCCGGTTTTCCGCCCCATCCCCATCGCGGTTTCGAAACGGTGACTTACATGGTGGAAGGGCATTTCAAGCATGAGGACAGCGCGGGGCATTCCGGAGAGCTTAAATCAGGCGGGGTCCAATGGATGACGGCGGGGCGCGGGGTGATCCATTCGGAAATGCCGCTTATGGAGGAAGGACGGCTGCACGGATTTCAATTGTGGGTGAACCTTCCGGCAAAGAAGAAAATGTGCGCCCCGCGATATCAGAACATTGGCCCGGAACAGATACCCGAAATCTCTCCGTCCAGAAACGTGAGCGTCAAAGTGATCGCGGGCATGGCGCTCGGCGTGAAGGGGCCGGTGGAAGGGATATACGTGGACCCCATGTACCTGGACGTGACGATGGGGCCGGGCGAGTCCTGGACATGCCCGGTGGCAAGCGGGAAGACCGTGTTCAGCTACATTTACGAAGGAACGGCCATATTCGATCAGCGCTTGGCCGGCAGAGGTTCGCTGGTGGTCCTGACGGAAGGTGACGAGATAGCGGTGGCCGCGGGCGACCATGGCGCCAGGATGATAACATTGGCGGGCGACCCCATAAGCGAGCCGATAGCCCGTTACGGCCCCTTCGTGATGAACACGGCGGAGGAGATTTCCCGCGCCATAGCCGACTATAGAAGCGGCGCCATGGGAAGCGCTTGAAGAGCTACTTGGCTCCGGCTTTGGCGAAGGTGATTATGTTTTCTTTTGTCATAAAGCCAGTCTTGCGCGCTTTTTCCTCGCCAGAGGAGTACATAATGAACGTCGGCCATTTTTTTATCCGTAATTTTTCCCTGGCCGCCGGAGATTCATCGGTGTTGATGGCGAATACTCTTGTGGATCCGTCAAGCGTGGCTGAGGCCGAGCTTACGTTCGGAGCTGTCTTCCTGCACCAGCCGCACCACGGAGCCCAGAAATAGACAAGCGCCGGCTTGCCGCTTTTCATGATTTCTTTTTCAAAATCGGCGTCCGTAAGCGCCTGGACGTTCAGGGTGTGGGGCGTGGAATCTTTTTGGGATAGCCCTTTTGAATCATCGCCCGCCGGAGATTCGTCCAACTGCGGCCTTTCGGACTGCTCCCAGACTGTGGAGGAGGGCCGGTATTTTGAAAATTCCTTCGATTCCGCGTTTGTCCTGTATTTTGGCGGTATCTGCGAAGGGGAATCGGCAAAATGGGTCTCGCCCTTTTCGTCCACCCATTTATAAAAGTCCTCGCCATGGGCCGCAAGCGCGAACAACGGAGCGGCGGCGAAAACCAGGTACACGATGCGGCGTGGCAATTTGATCATGATCGCAGGCCTGTCGCTGTTTGAGCAAAGCGCCCGGCGCCGTCCTGTGAACATGCGCCGCAGCTTGCCCATATTATAGTTACGGCATAAAATAATGACAACATGGGTTTTGCCGGACGCCGTCAGGCTATATGGGCCTTCACCTTGCCGTCGCCATCGTAAAAGGTGAGCGCGGCCTTTTGATCTCCAGACACCATGATCCTGGCCATGCTCCTGCCTTTCTTGTCCATCAAGGTGACCGACGGATCCCCGTGCCCGTCCAGCGCGATCTCGACACGGGCGGACCCATCCTTCGCGTTAAGCCTTGCTGAAGGAGCGCCTCCGTCCCCAAGCATAAGCTTGATCCTCTCGCCGCCTTTCTTGTCAAACAGCCCGATGGCGGGATTGCCGTCGTCGCGCACGGCGACGATCACCCGGCGCGCTCCGTCCTTGCCGTAAAGGCCCAGCGCCGGTTCACCGTTCTTGCGGATCGCCAGGGCGCCGCGCATTTTTCCGTTTTCGTCCACCAGCCGGAAACCTTCCGCCGTGACGATCTTTTGCTTGCCCATAATGCCTCGATTCACGTTGTCAAATGGCACAAGGCCATGTTAACCGGAATCAACAGGGGAGGAAAGCCTGAAAAGGATGGAGCGGGCATGCGGCGGGACGAAAAAAAAGAAACGCCGGCAAGGGCGGAAAACCGCTTGGCCGGCGTCTGCGAATTAGCGGCGGGCGAAGGATGGTCTCCATCCAGCCGCCCGCCCGAGAAAAACCGTTATTTCTTCTTCGCGGCTTTTTTCTTCGCGGCCTTCTTCGCAGGCTTCTTGGCCGTGGCTTTCTTCGCAGCTTTCTTCTTGGTCGCCATTCCTCTTTTCTCCTTCATGTTGATGGTTTTGCTTCTAGCCGAAGACTTCTTCGGCTGTGAAACCTTGATTTCCCATGTTGAAAACACGGGATACATTTGAACGAGCCTGTTTACAAGGTTTACCGTCTTTTGCGTGGTCTCCAAGACCAGCTTTCCGCCGTAACGCAAATCCGGCCCCTCCTCGCCGTCAACGAGAACAGCCCGTGAAATGATCTGGTTGAAATTCCCTAAATCAATGCCAGCGTACCTGGAATAGTGTATAAGTTCCGACAAATGCTCTCGAAGCTCCCTGTCGGGATATCTTGGATTTCTCATCTCAAGCTTTATGTGGGCCGAAGCCTTCAAGGTCTTTTTCCCTTATGTTGCCGATCTATTATCCACTACTTACCAGATAATTACTTCTATTGGCATCTCATTAATTAAAATTTAACTCATTATAGCTATACTTATAGATAATTACAATAAATATTTTGAAATCATATTTAAATTTGTTTAAGGATAAATATACGCCAATAATTTGGCGTATGCCACTTCTATGAGGATTGGTAAACTCGAAAATCCCCTTTATTTTCGCGGCTGCAATGACATCCGGTAAAATCGGAGGCTGACGGAAAATATTATCCCGCCGCCATCCGGATATTGGTCCCGGAAAATATTTTTTCCTGACGGCGCCCCGAAACGCGTTGCGAACGAACCTTCCCGGAGCTAAAATGGCGGAACGGGAAAATGCGCCGCGGCCGCGGCTGGCTGGGGCTTTGGCCACGATAAGTAGTAATAATATTATTCTAAAAACGCGCCGGGCGCCCGCTTAGGGCTTGGGACAAACGCCATGACCTCATCTGTGGAAACCGGAAACCTTTCCGCCAACGCCGGGATTCTCCCTTCCCGGCTCAGAAAGACTGCCTTGCTGGCCATTGCGTTGTTCGTATTCTCCAACATTCCCGACTATTTCCTGGGCCCGGCGCTCTTCACAAAGATGCTCTATGTGAAGCTGGCCGGCATTGCGGTGTTCGCTGGCTTCTTCGCCGCGGCCAGGGAATGGCGCACGTACCCGTATTACATTGCGCTGACGTTCGCCCAGGTGATCACCGCAAGCGCCGTCACCGGGATGAACATGTACTTGTCCGGCGGCCGCCAATCCACCTGGGCGCTGGCGCCGGGGATCGTGATACTTGTCACGGGGCTGTTAATGCCCTTGCCGGCGGCGGTGATAGCGGCCTGCAGCGCCATATGTTTTGGCGCATACCTGATCCCCGCGTTCGCGCTTGAAAGCGCTCCGGTGGACATCCATATCACTTCCGCCCATATCTTCTATTACGCCGCGTTCACAGGGATCAGCGGAGTATCGGCTTTTCTGCAGTCTGGTTTCCTTAAAAGCCAGGGGGAAAAGCTCGAGCGCATCAGGGCCCTTTCCGGAGAATTGGATAAGAGGGAAATCGAGCTTGAGAACAAAAACTCCGACCTGGTCAGGCAGACGGAGCGGGCCATGGAGTCCAGCCGCCTTAAGTCCGAATTCCTGGCCAACATCAGCCATGAGTTGCGCACCCCGCTGACGAGCATCATAGGTTTTTCCAACCTGCTTTCCAAAGGACATGGCGACAGTGACGAGAAGACAATGCTCGACAAGATATCGGAGAACGGGGCGCGCCTGCTCGGCGTCATTTCGGACATCATCGAGCTTTCCCGCATAGAGGCGGGAATGGTGGAAATTTCATCTGTTCCGTGCAGCGCATGCGCGATCATAGACGGCGTGGTCAACTCCATCCGGGAAAACGCGCGGAAAAAAAACATAGAAATATCCGTGGAATGCCCGGCGAGCCATCCTTCTGTGACAATGGATCAGATGATGGTGGGGCTTGCCGCCACCAAATTATTGGAGAACGCCATCAAGTTCTCCCCGGAGGGGGGCAATGTGACCATAGGCTGCCAGGTAAACGGCCAGTTCGTGGAGATTTACGTCTCCGACAGCGGGACCGGCCTGAGCGGCCCGGAGCGCGACGTGATATTCGAAAGTTTCCGCCAGGCGGACGGATCGTCCAGCAGGAAACATGGCGGTCTGGGAATCGGCCTGACGCTGGCCCGCAGGATCGCCATCCTCCACGGAGGCAGGATCAGCGTGGACAGCAAGCCGGGAGAAGGATCGCGGTTTACGATCTGCATACCCATGGCGGCGCAGCCCTCCGCGGGCATGGACAGCGGCTGAAAGCGTCTTCTATCCCCGTATCGCGGCGATGGCCTTTGCGTAATCCGCGCTCTTGAATATGGCGGAGCCGGCCACAAGAGCGTTGACCCCGGCGTCCCGCACATGCCCTGCGTTGTCCGGCTTTATACCCCCGTCCATTTCCACGTCGATGGAAAGACCGGCATCCTCGATCATCCTCCTCAAAGAAGTTGCCTTGAAAAGAGTGGCCGGAATGAAGTCCTGCCCGCCGAAACCGGGATTGACGGACATCAGAAGGATCAGGTCCACCTCGCTGAGTATGTTCTCTATCATTGAAAGGCTGGACGCCGGGTTCAACGACACGCCGGCTTTCTTTCCCAGCCCCTTGATCAGCGAAACGGTCCTGTGAAGATGGGTCTGCGCCTCGGCGTGCACGGTTATGATGTCCGCCCCGGCCCTGGCGAAATCTTCAATGTATTTTTCGGCGTTCTCTATCATCAGGTGCACGTCCAGTGTCAGACTGGTGTATTTCCTGAGCCCCTCCACCACTAGCGGCCCAATGGTGATGTTCGGGACGAAGTGGCCGTCCATCACGTCCACATGAATCCAGTCGGCCCCTCCCTTTTCCACGGCGGCCACTTCCTCGGCCAGCCTGCCGAAATCCGCCGACAGTATGGACGGCGCCACAATAGTCCTGCGATTCACCATCTTTCAAACCTTCCGATCATGAAACAATTTTAATAAAACCCGGCTCACTTCACCACGCTCCACAGCCACAACAGCATCTCGTTCACCGTGCGCTCCTGGTTGCGCGCCCTGTCCTCGCCGAAGTGGAATTCCCTGGTCTCCACAATTCCATTGACGCACATCCCGGCATAAGCAAGCCCAACAGGCTTGTCCGGAGTGCCGCCCGTCGGCCCGGCCACGCCAGTGGCGGACACTCCGATGTCCGCCCCCGAATGCGCGCAGATCCCCTCCGCCATTTCCGCGGCGGTCTGGGCGGACACGGCCCCATATTTTAGCAGGGTCGAAGGTTCCACGCCGAGCCGTTTGATCTTTGAATTATTGCAGTAGGTGACCACCCCTTCAAGGAAGTACCGCGACGCTCCCGGCGTGGCGGTGATTCTGGAGGCGAAAAGCCCTCCAGTGCAGCTTTCGGCGCAGGCCAGCGTCAACTTCTTTTCCGCAAGCCTTTCGCCGATCGCCCCCTCCAGCGTAACGCCGTCCGCGCCGAAGGCATATTCGCCGGCCACTTTGAGGACCGCCTTGCGGGCCCTCGCAAGTTTTGCGGCGGCCTTTGCGGCGGTATCCCCCTGGGCGGTCAGCCGCAGGTCCACCCTGCCAAGCGAGGGGAGAAACGCAAGCTGGACATTTTCGGGCATGGCCTTGGCGGCGGTCATTTTGGAGTACAGTGTGGACTCTGCGATCCCGGCTGTGTGGATCACCGTTCTTGCCATTGCCTGTTTCGGAAGCCGCTTTTTAAGCCTGGGAATCACCTCCGTCTCCATGAGGTTTTTCATTTCAAATGGCACCCCGGCCATGGAGAAAAGAAAGCGCCCCCCCTCCTCGCGCATCAGCAGCGGCGCAGTCCCAAACCGGCTGGCTATCGCCTTGAATCCTTCCGGAACGTCCGCCTGGCATTCGTTGGCCGGGCTTAACTGTTTCCCCAGCTTCCTGAAATAGGCGGCCACGCCCGCATGGGCCTTCCTGTCGCGGACAATCTTCACGCCGAAAGCCTTGGCCAGCGCCGGCTTTGTCACGTCGTCATGGGTCGGTCCCAGCCCGCCGGTGACGAGTATCAAATCATGGCTGCGCCACGCACTCTTAATCTCTTTGGCCAGTGTCCGGATGTCGTCTCCCAGGGTCAGCACCCTTTCGGGGGTGAGGCCCAGCGCCTCGATGGCCCTGGCCATCCATGCCGCGTTTGTGTTGACGATATGGCCGGAGGTCACCTCGTCGCCGATCGTTATGATGATGGTCTTCATTGATGGATCAATAACGCTCCGCAATTCTCAGGTAAATGGGACAAGCAGCAACCCATACGCTTCCTCCGGCTCTAAAAGCGGCTCGCCGGTCTCGATCCTGGCCACACCGTATCCGGCGCTCTGTGCGGTGTCCAGAAGCATCATCCGCTCGTCGGACGTCACGCTTTCAAAATCTCCAGCCAGATGGATCATCACCCTTGCGGGCTGTTCCACGGGCCTTATTCCCGGCGCCTTGAAAATATGCCGCCACGGCGCGCCCCCGGTGTTCAGCGGGCCGCGGTGTGACGACCACGCCAAAACCCTGTTCTCCTCGAGGAACACCTGGATATAAACAAGCTCCATACGGCCATTGTAACCGAAGGCGCATTCGCGTCGTGTATAATCATAAGATATGGAAGACACAAAGGATGGTGGTCCGGAAGCCATGGTCACCGACGGCGAACTTGCCGGCGCCGCACGGGAAGCGATGAAAAACGCCTACGCGCCATACTCCGGATTCCGGGTGGGCGCGGCCGCGCTCACAGACAGCGGACGCATCTACACGGGAACGAACGTGGAGAACGCTTCGTACGGGCTTACTATATGCGCGGAACGTGTGGCCGTGTTCAAGGCCGTGTCCGAGGGGCACAGCGGCATCACCCGCGTGGCGGTGGTCTCATCATCCGGCGAAATGACGTTCCCTTGCGGGGCGTGCAGGCAGGTGATCAACGAGTTCGCCCCGGCGGCGCAAATAATAACGGCGGACTCCTCCGGGCAAGTCCGCCGTCACAATATTGAAACTTTGTTGCCAAACGCTTTCGGTCCGCAAAACCTTAAAGGCTGACCCGCAAGCGCGGCAGCCTACGGCGTGATGGACACCTCGCTGGAAGCGCTTCCTTCCCCGCCGGTGGAAAACACCGCGGTGACCACATAATAATACCGCGTTCCCGGGGTCAATCCTGTAAACGTGTAAGTGGTGACCCCGCCTGCGAGTATCCTGTTGTCCGCAGTGGTGACCGCTCCTGAGTTGTTCCAGTAAATGTTGTAATTGTTCACCCCTTCCACAGCGTCCCACGAAAGGATGATCTCGCCGTTGGCCGAGGTTATGGCGATCTTCGGCGTCACGCCGGAGGCGTTTGCCTTGGGAGTCGCGGAAGGGGAAATCGACCCGTCGCTCTCACCGCTGCCGTTCACGGAAGTTATCATGTAGTAATAAATCGTCCCCGTGGTCAGCCCGGCGTGCGAAAGGGAAAGGGCCGACACGTTGGCTATCCTGTTGTCCGCCGTGGTGACCGGCGAGCTGTTGGACCAATAAACATTGTACGAATCAGCCTTGGCCCCTGAGGTCCACGTGAGCGTCACAAAACCGTTGTCCACCGACAATGAGACGCCTGCCGGAGCGGTGGGAATCTGGGTGGCGGGCGTGGCGATTATGACGGAGGACAGGCCGCTTTCGGTCCCGTCCTGGCTAACGGACGCCACGGCAAAAGCATATGCAGTGCCGTTTGTCAGTCCCGTGACTGTATAGGACGCGCCTGTCACGCTGCCAGTCCTGTTGGCCGAAGCGGTGGTCAACGAGGAACCTGCCGCCCAATAGACGTTGTACCAGTTGGCGCCCTGGGCCGCGTCCCAGGTAAGCGTCACCTCCCCGTCGCCCACCACGGCGGCAAGGCCGGTGGGTGCTGGCAAGGTGGATCCCGGCGTTCCTGAATTATTGTCAGACGAGCTTCCAGAGCCGCTGCAAGCGGCCAGGGTGACAAGCAACGCAAAAACCGCGGCAACTTTAGAGTATCTAATCATGCCTGTTTTCTCCGGTGGACAGGGTAAAAAATTCGCTCGGCCGTAATTACGGTTGATAAACTATTTATTATTCAGGGGCGATTGTCAAGCTCGCAAGCGATGGAGGGATTGCGGCGCAAGCCCATCCAGGCTCAAAACACGGTCTTCGGCGGCAAGGTGGCCACCATAAGCCAGAACGACTCCATCTGGCGTATGGCGTCCGTGAATCCCTCGAAGTCCACCGGCTTGCTGATAAATGCGTTGGCTCCGAGGTGATAAGCCTCGAAAACGTCCTTCTCGGAGGTGGAGGTGGTCAAAATTATCACGGGGACGCTCTTGAGGCCGGGATCCCTGCGGATTTCGGAAAGCACCTGCTTGCCGTCCATCCTGGGCATGTTTATGTCCAGCAGCACAAGGTCTGGCTTTGGGAATCTGGACGTGTCCGAGTACTTCCCTTCATTTTTCAGGTACGCCATCGCTTCCACGCCGTCTTCGACTATCAGAAGCTCGTTGCGTATCTTGGAGCGCTCCATCACCCTTCGAACCAATTCCTGGTCCGCCGGGCTGTCCTCCACCAGCAGGATCACGGCTTCCTTGAAATGCTTGTTTATACCTGCCATATTTTTTCCTTGTCAGCCGTTAGCAAGCGCCCGCATGGTGAACCTGAACTCCGCCCCGCCACCGCGCGCGGGTTCCACCCATATTTCACCGGAGTCAATCCCTTTTTTAGTTGAAACTCCCGGCATGACCGTCACGCCGCTTTCACCATTATCTTCCCCGCCAGAACCTGTTTCATGATTTCACGCAGTTCCGGCAGGTGTTTATAACCGCTCACTTTCCTCAACCTGGG